>JAGCNZ010000082.1 GCA_017645655.1 Bacteroidaceae bacterium
GACTGCCATCGAGATCCAGAAGGAGTTGCCGCCGGGCATGGAACTCGTGGATGTGATGAGCACGAAGGACTTCCTCGACGCCAGCATCCGCAATGTCGTACGCACGCTCGTCGAGGCCATCTTCCTCGTCGTGCTTGTCGTCTATATCTTCCTGCAAGACCTCAAGAGTACGTTCATCCCGTCGCTCGCCATCGTGGTGAGTTTGATAGGCACCTTCGCCGTGCTTTATTTCATTGGTTTCAGCCTTAACCTGTTGACGCTCTTTGCTTTGGTCTTGGTGATAGGCACGGTGGTGGACGATGCCATCGTCGTGGTGGAAGCCGTCCAAGCGAAGTTCGACGAGGGCTATAAGTCGCCTTATCTTGCCTCTGTTGACGCGATGAAAGGCCTCACCTCTGCCCTCATCACGACCACCATTGTCTTTATGAGCGTCTTCATCCCCGTTTGTTTCGTAGGCGGAACCACAGGCGTCTTCTATACGCAGTTCGGTGTGACGATGGCGATTGCCGTTATCATTTCCACCATCAACGCCATGACGCTCTCGCCCGCCCTGTGTGCCTTGATGCTCCGACCCAGGCGAGAAGGCGACACGAGCTTCTCGGCGCGCTTCCACGAGGCGTTTAATGTCGGCTTCCATCGCGTGGTAGGCAAGTACCAAAGGGGCGTCCTGCGCATCTTCCACAACCGTTGGCTGCCTTGGGTTTCCGTGGTTGCCGTGTGCTTCTTGCTGGCCTACATGCTCAAGACGACGAAGACCGGCTTCGTGCCAAACGAGGACATGGGCTCCATCAACGTCAACGTCCAGTGCGCTCCAGGCACGAGCATGGCTGTGACAGGCAGGATAACGCGCGAAGTGGAGCGTCGCATCAAGGACATCCCGCAGTTCCGTCTCTACAACATGACCATCGGTCGCGGCTCGACATTCGACCAGTCGTCGTCCGCCGGCTCGTTCAATATCCGCCTGAAGAACTGGGATGAACGCAAGGCGAAGGGTGACGACATCAACTCCGTGATAGATGAAATCTACCGCCGGACTGCTGATATCACGCAGGCTCAGATACGTGTCAGCACCCGTCCTATGATATCAGGTTATGGCGCGACGAGTGGCTTCGAGCTTCACGTGCAAGACCGCAAGGGCGGCAAAATCGAGGACCTGATGCGCATCACCCGTGTTCTGATTGACTCCTTGAACCAAGAACCCGCCATCTCTCGCGCGTTTACCACCTTCGACACCAAGTATCCGCAGTATCGCGTGGAAGTGGATGCTGCCCGTTGCAAGCGCGATGGTGTGACGCCGAATGCCGTCTTGCGGGTACTTTCGGGCTATGTCGGAGGCACTTACAGCAGCAACCTGACACGCTTCACGAAGCTTTATCGCGTCATCGTACAAGCCTCGCCCGAGTTCCGTCTCGACGAGAAATCGCTCTCCAACATGCGTGTCCGCAGCGAGAGCGGGCAGATGATTCCCATCACGCAGTACATCTCGATGGAGCGCGTCTATGGCAGCGAGGGCCTGAACCGCTTTAACCTGTTCAGCAGCATCGCCGTCATGGGGCAGACCGCCGACGGTTACAGCAGCGGACAGACGCTGGAAGCCATTCGCCGCACCGCAGCCAAAGTGCTTCCCGAGGGCTATGGCTACGAGTTCGGCGGCATGTCGCGCGAGGAAGCGTCGCTGGGCAACACGACCGCCATCATCTTCGTCATCTGCGTCCTCTTCATTTACCTCATCCTTTGTGCGCTCTACGAGAGCCTCTTCATCCCCTTGGCCGTCATCCTGAGCGTGCCGTTCGGACTGCTCGGCAGCTTCCTTTTCTCGAGGATGTGGGGCTTAGAGAACAACATTTATATGCAGACGGGACTCATCATGCTCATCGGCTTGTTGGCAAAGACGGCCATTCTGCTGACCGAATACGCCACGGAGCGACACCGCAAAGGCATGAGCATCACGATGGCCGCGATGAGTGCCGCCAGAGTTCGTCTGCGCCCAATTCTGATGACTTCGCTCACCATGATATTCGGCATGCTGCCCCTCGTCTTCGCTCATGGCGTGGGAGCCAACGGCAACATCTCGCTCGGCGTAGGCTGTGCAGGCGGCATGCTCGTCGGCACCATCGCGTTGCTCTTCATCGTGCCCGTGCTCTACATGCCTTTCCAATGGCTCCACAGCCGCTTCGGACACGCGGTGAAGCGGTAGTTCGGAAGTGTCTGGTTGCCCGATATCGCTTGCTGCGTCTTGGGGTGTGGCAGCTTTTTTTGTGTCATTTGACAGGTGAAGTTCGTTGCTCCTTCATGTAAGAGTGATTGCTCTTACATGAAGGAGCAATTGCTTCTACATGAAGGAGCAAACAACTTAACTGCATTTTTTTTGCAAAACTCTTGGTGAAATGGGGGATTTTTGCTAATTTTGTGGAGCAAAATAAAACGATACGACTATGCCTATAAGATTTTCGATTGCCAAGCGCGGCGTCCTTCCAACCGAGGGACAGCAGGAGAATGTGAGTGAAACGACTGATTTGGAGAGCCTTCGCGTCTTGTTGGAAAGCCCGCAGACGACGGATGCCATTGAGTTTCAGAGCAGCAACGGCAGGTTGCCTTCCGTGTTGCCCAAAGCCGAGTTGCTGGCGGCTCTGAGCACTTTGCAAAGGGTGATGGTTCATGAATTCGAGAAGGGCAATGCCGTTACACTGCCCGACATCGGCACTTTCCGCCTTTCCTTGAAGGGCAGCATCGAGGTGAAGGACGGTAACTATCACGGCAAGGACGTCCGCGTGGATGGCATTCTGTTCCGTCCCGACCGCGAGTTGCTGGCCGAGGTGCGTGGTTTCGAGGTGGACCAGGTTCCGTATGGATGGAAGTTCAATGCAGAAGAGTCGGAGGTCGAGGCACGCCTCGCCGAACTCTTTGCCAGCAAAACATACATTACTCATAAGGATGTGTCGGTCGCTTTCGAACAGACCTTGACCCGCAACCGCGTTACAAAACTCTTGGGCAGGCTCGTTCGAGAGGGGCGTTTGGTTCGCGAAGGCAAGGGCACTCAGACGCGTTATCGCCTCGCATAGGCAAAAATTTTTCTCTTTTTAGCGACATATTTCTGCTGTTCTTGTGTATATAAGGGTGGCAAGACAAACTATGGCAGACCAGGAAAAGCAGATGATACTCGCTGCCCAGCGCGGGCAAGCCGACGGTTTTAAGTACCTGATGGACAGGTACGGACGTCAGGTTCAGCTGCTTGTGGCACAGATGGTCGGCGATGTTCGCGACGCGGAGGAGCTGACGCAGGACGCTTTCGTGCGTGCCTTCACACATCTCTCCGACTTTGACCCCGAGCGAGCCTCGTTCACGACGTGGCTTAGCCGAATCGCCTACAACACGGCCCTGAACCATCTTCGCAGCCGAGGACTGGCCTCTATGCCGCTCGACGAGGAGCGCTACACCCCGCCAGACGGGGCATCGTGGGCGCAGGAAGAGGACGAGATGGCAGCAAGAAACGAACGGCTCATGCTTCTCGACAAAGCCATCGACTGCCTGCGCCCAGAGGAAAGGACGCTCCTGCACCTGCATTACTACGAGGAGCGTTCGCTCGCAGAAATAGCCGAGGTGATGGATGTGGCAGCAGGTCCGCTCGCCAGCAGGCTGCAAAGAATCAGGAAGAAACTCAAGAAGTTGTTATCATTGACCATTGAACATTGAAGCTTTAGCTCGACGAAAGTCAACATTGACCATTATGAAGCAGGAAAAGGAACTGGATAAACTACTAAAGGCAGCATTTGAACGAAAGGCAGCCAACGTGCCGCCACTCTCGGAAGACTTTGCCGAAAGGGTGCTGAAGGCTGTAGAAGTCCGTCGGCGAAACAAGCAACGCACGGTGGCGCTTTGGGTGAGCGGCATCGCAGCAACTTTGCTCGTGGGCTTCTTCCTCTTTGTGAACAAGCCGAAAGAACTGCCTGTAGTGACTCAAAATACTGAAATACCAGAGAAGCAACAAACGCTTCAACCAGAGCCGACGAATGACGAGTCGAAAAGCCTGACACAGGAGGGTGAAAGACATCACGTGTCAAGTCGGACAAAACCACATGTGACATTGGCAAAGACCACACGTGAAGTTGAGCAACCTGACGCGTCAAGTTCCGAAGAACCTCTGCTTGCGTCTTTAGAGGCGGAACAAGAAGTCGCTCCACCTCCCTCGGAAAGGGCAGAGGAGCAACCTGAGGAAGCACCCGTCATCTCGCCCGAAATGCAGGCTCTCGTCGATATCTACCTCGCCGAAGAAGCCTTGCAGGTCGCCTACAAACAACAGGAGCAGACAGAACCTCTGCGGGCATACATCGCCACGCTTGAGGGCGAGGAACTCGAGACATCGCACGAAATCATTTCATTCTAAACATTCAAAACGTTATTAATTATGAAGAACTTAATCCTTGCGAGCTTGATGCTCGTCAGTTTGAACGCTTCCGCACAGAATGTCATAGCGCAAGACATAGAGTCCTGGATGAGCAGTCTCATCTCCCAAGCCATTGACAACAAGGTGGAAGTCAGCAAGAGTCTTGGTCAGGAACGCGACATAACGAAGGAGGGAACGCCTCTGAAGTGGCGTTGCGACATTATGACGTTCACCCTTCCAAAGAAGCAACGTTCCATGCTCGACGAGATGATAAAAGCCTTTGAAGCCAACGGAACCTACAATCCGAACTGTTATAGCGTCAACACTTTATCGACGGGCAACCCGCAGAACGAAGGCAAGCGGAACCTGATGATAGGTGATGACCCGAGTCGCTACGTCACCATTGGCGAGCAATACGGCAACTACATCAACATCAACATACTTGATGCTGGCGACACCACTAAGACGCATCGCTACGCATACGCCCTCGAATGGAAGGAAGACCACAAGGGAAATGTCTTCGCACGATACATCGTGACGTACGCCAAGATACCTTCGGCACAGACAACCACCTATATAGGCATGGGCATCCCTTCCAACCAAATAGGCTACATCAACGAAAAGGCGAATGACGACGCTTTCATCACCAACTTTAACAACTTGAAGGATTATTACTTCAATCATCAAACGAAATTGACGGCAGTCACGGCTGGCTCCATCTATAACCTTTGCAAGATGGGCGTCGAGTATGGTGTCTTCAGACGTCCCGAATCTACAGAGAAGTGGGAGAAGGTAATGCACGACATTGACTCTTTAATAGAAGTAGCGAAGACCGAGACAGACCGCAAGAACTTCCAGAAGGCGCGCGACCTGCTGATGAAGATGAAACAAAAGTAGGCAGCCACACAAGCAAAAAGTATTTTTCTCAATTAAGTTTTTGGTAATTTTCTTTTCATGTCCTCGACCAGCTGCGAAGCCAGTCGGGGATTTTTGTATCGTCCCATTACTGCGAATAGGGAAAGCTTTCTCTCTTTTTTTAGAGAGAACAGCTGCTATGTCCAAATAAAGTTGTATCTTTGCAAGCGAAATGAAACTAACGACTGCTATTATGAAAAGGCTTTCTGTTCTTTTTACTTCCCTGCTTTTGTGTGCAGGTACGGCAATGGCTGCCGTCAACATCATTCCCAAACCTACATCTGTCGTAGAACGCGAAGGCACGTTCCGCCTCAAGAACGGCATGACCATCGGCTACAACAACCCGGTCCTCGCCCCAGCAGCCACGTACCTTCAGGACTTGCTGACACAAAGCACAGGCTTCAGCTTCAAGACAAAAGCCGGCAAGGGAAAGATACAACTCAACATCGTCCTTCCCGACGAGAACAACGAAGACTACGAACTCATTAGCGACAAGAAGGGCGTCCTCATCACGGCCCACAGCTATCGTGGCATCATCAATGGCATTGCGACGCTGAGGCAATTAATGCCTATTAAATGTAGGCAGAACTTTTGTTTGTTCGGAGGCTTTCATGAATTCTATTGGGGAATACCTTCTGTCACTATTAAGGACGCCCCGAATTTCCATTGGCGAGGCCTGATGCTCGACCCCGTTCGTCACTTCTTCTCTGTTGAAGAGACGAAGCGTTTGCTCGACCAGATGGCGCTCTATAAGCTCAATAAGTTTCATTGGCACTTGTCGGACAACGAGGGCTTCCGCATGGAAGTGAAGGCTTATCCCGAGTTGACGGGCGATTCGATGGCTTGGCGTCGCTTTAACTACCACGACCGCCAGTGCCTCGACCGAGCTGCAAAGGAGAACAATCCTACGATGCTCCTTCCGTGGAAGTTCTTCAAGGAAGTCGAGGGCTTTGGTGAGCTTTACGGCGGCTACTATACGCAGGACGAGATTCGCGATGTCATCCAGTACGCAGCCATTCGTGGCATCGACGTGATTCCCGAGATTGATATGCCCGGACACAACGGTTCGGCTTGCTGGTGCTATCGTTGGCTGAGTTGCACACAAGATGGTCGGGAGCCGCTTTGCCTCGGTCGCAACACGACCATCGAGTTCGCAGAAAAGGTTTATGACGAGGTCTTCCAGCTCTTCCCATACGAGTACGTGAGCATCGGCGGCGACGAAGTGAACCGCCGTCGTTGGTCGGAGTGCAGCGAGTGCAAGAAGCGCATCGAGAGCGAGGGCTTGAAGGACGTCAGCGAACTGCAAGCGTGGTTCACGAAGAAGATGGAGAAGTACTTCAACGCCCACGGACGTCGCATCCTCGGTTGGGACGAGATACTCGAGGGCGGACTCTCCAAGACGGCAACCGTGCATTGGTGGCGTGGCGACCATCCCGACGTGACGCAGAAGTCAACGGCTATGGGCAACGAGGTCGTGCTCTGTCCCTTCACCTTCCTTTATTTTGATTACGCGCAGGACGACAACACGTTGCGTCACATCTACGACGGCGACATCGTGCCCGTTGACCTCACGGCCGAGCAATTGAAGCTCATCAAGGGCATGCAGGCAAACATCTGGTGCGAGCGCATTCCCACGGAAGCCCGCATGCAATGGATGGCCTTCCCTCGTGCTTTGGCATTGGCTGAAAAGGCTTGGACGCCCCGCAAAGACCAGAGTTGGGACGACTTCTTCCCACGCTTGCAAGCACACCTGAAGCGACTCGACGCGATGGGCATCCAGTATCGTCCCTTGCAGACCAAGCGTCCGTAAGGAAGTAATAAAGCATCAACAATCTGCTCCTTCGTTGTTTCGACGAGGGAGCTTTTGTTTTGTATTACTACGAATAACTGTTCAATAACTACGAATAAACGTTAAAAAGCGGTCAATATCTAAAGTTTCCGATATCTAAACATTGCGAGATTAAGTAAAACTCCCTTACTTTGCCTTCGGAAACAAACATGAAGAATGATATGAAACGCAACGACAACACACTGACTAAGGTTGAGTTCGAAGTGATGAACATCCTTTGGGACATCGAAGGAGCGGCTTGTGCGTGGGACATCATCGAACGCTACGAAGAGCCGAAACCTGCTTATACAACCATCGCGACCTACTTGAAAGTGCTCTGCGAGAAAGGCTATCTCGACTTCCACAAAGTGGAAGGGCAGGGCAAGACGCACCGCTACCTGCCTCTCGTCACGCGCGCCGAATACACGCGCCGCACCATGCAAGAGGTCAAGAAGAACTTCTTCGGCGGCAGCGTGAAGTCCATGCTCAACTACTTCGTTCGGGAAGAGAACCTCTCAGCCGAAGAAGTCAAGGAACTGCTAAAGCTCATTGATTATTCAAACGACAAATGATATGTTTTATTAAACCACGAATTACACGAATTGCACGGGCTGTTCTTTTACCACGAATTACACGAATTGCTCGAATTATTCGTCGATATCAAGGGTATAGCCAATTCGTGAAATTCGTGGTAGGAAAAAGCAATCCATGTCTTCAGACGTTAAATCGTAAATTGTAAATCGTCAAATTGTAAATGCTATGATGTCCGCTTTACTTTTATACTCCATCAAGTCGGCTATCGTGTTGACTCTGCTGTATTTGCCCTACATGTTGATGCTCAGGCGAGAGAGTTTCTTCCGTTTCAATCGCTTGGTGTTGCTGGCTATTCTGCTTATGTCGCTCGTCTTGCCGCTCTGCAATATACCTTGGATGTCGCTCGATAACCAGCCAGTCGTGCAAGCGGCACAGTTGCAAATGCTCGAGTTGGGCATTCCCGTTCATGTCCTGCCCGAGGTGCAAGTGCTGGCAGACGGTGCGTCGGTGCACGAGATATCACGCTTCAGCCTGTTCCTTCTCGTAAGTCTTATATATATAATAGGTATGGTGATGCTTCTCGCGATGAGGCTTTGGCAGATTGCTCGCCTGCAGTTCGGCTTGAAGCGGGGCGTGCTCTGGCACAACGACGAGCAGGGCGTCCGCATCTATTGCCATTCGGGCGATGTGGCGCCATTCAGTTGGATGAAGAACATCGTGATTAACGAGAAGGACTACGACGAAGCGGGTCGCGAGATTGTCCTTCACGAGATGGGACACATACAGGGCCGCCACTCGTGGGACGTCGTGCTGCTCACCCTCGTGCAGATGCTTCAGTGGTGGAATCCGCTCTGTTACGTGCTGGGCATCAGCCTTCGTGATGTGCACGAATACGAGGCCGACAACTTCGTCCTCCAGCAGGGCGTCTCGGCACAAGGCTATCAGTTATTGCTCATAAGAAAAGCCGTTGGCTCCGGTGGGTACCCTTTTGCCAACAGCTTTAACCATAGTTTAACTAAAAAACGTATCACTATGATGAAGAAAATGAAGTCAAATCCGTGGATGAAGAGCAAGGCGCTCTATGTCATCCCGGTCGCTGCGTTGGCACTCAGCGCCTTCGCAACGCCTAAGTTCGTCGCTCCTATTGAGGAGACAGTAACTAAACTCGAGGGCAAAGGTACGGAGAATTCCGCAAACTTGCAAGCTTTTGAGGAAGAAAAGAAGAAAGTAAAGGTTGAAGAAACCTCTGGTACAACCATGATGCGTGTGCGTGGTACTAATAATGCACAGCCTTTGATTGTCCTCGACGGCAAGGTCATCGAAGTCCCTGATGATGCGAAGGACATCAATTCCGAGGAGCAGCTGACATCACTCATTAATGTCAATCCTGAGGACATCGAGAGTATTACCGTGCTTCAGAAGGAAGCTGCTACCGCCAAGTGGGGCGACAAAGGAGCCAATGGCGCCATCGTAATTAATACCAAGAGCAAAGATGACGTCAAGGAACTCGTAAAGAAGCTGCCCGGAGCAGAGATGGACGACGACGGCAATATTACAGTCAATGGCAAGAGTGTCGCCAAGATAATGCTCGAGGGCAAGGAAGTCTTCAACAAGAACGACACCATCTACAACGTGGTGGAAGTGAGGGCAAAGTTCCCTGGCGGCGATGAGGAGTGCTTCAAGTTCCTTTCTGAGAACATCCGCTATCCCAAGCTCTGCCATGAGTTCGGCGTGCAGGGGCGTCTCATTGTGAGATTTGTGATTGAGAAGGACGGAAGCATCTCAAACATCGAGAAAGTAAGAGGCCCGGGAAAGGAACTCTCGCAAGTCGATGTGGTTGCCTACAAAGAAGAGAATCCTGACGCTACAGAGCTTCCCAAAGAAGGGCAGGACTTGGGTGACTTGCTTTATGAAGAAGCCGTGCGCGTCCTTAAACTCATGCCCAAGTGGGAGCCAGCAAAGGACAAGGACGGCAACGTCGTACGCAGCCGCTTCAACCTGCCTATCATGTTCCGGCTCAGCGCGCGTCAGGAAGGTAATAGCCCCCAATAACAATGCTTATAGTTTTTAGAAGTTAATAATTTGGCGCCATACAGCTCCTTCGTTGCGAAACGAAGGAGTTTTTTGTTGTTTCCTATTCCTTAATTAATACTAAAAATTCGGTATTATTTGCGATGGATTGGGCTTTTTTTGTTACCTTTGCATTCGTTGACAGTACTATTCCTTGTGGTATTTGATGGTTCAATATTCGGCTGCCTTACAAATAACAGTAAATGAAATAGAGTTGATAGACAACATGAATATCTCTGCTTTCCTGATAGGCGTTTCTACTGCGTTTTTTTCCATCTTCGCTCTTCATATACTCTTCTGGCATAAAAGACGCTCACGCTTTCAGACGGTGGTAGGTGTCATCATGGCCATCTGGGCTTTATGGAACGTAAAGGACATCATCATCACCTTCCCCAGTATGTATCGGGAAGATGTACTCAACTGGATTCTCATCATCGACGGCTGGTCTGCCATCACCTATACCATCTTCGTCTTCGAGGTGACTATGCCCGGATGGACTACCTTCAAGCGGCTATTACTTTTGGCCATACCATTTTCGGCTTTCACACTTGCCTATCTGATATGGCCCATTCCAAGGGTAATCATCGCCTATGTGGCGTTCTTGTGGTGCTATGCGTGGACTATTGTGATTATCGGCTACGTCAAGATGAGGCAGTACCTGAACTATGTAAGGAGCAACTACTCGAACATCGAGAACATCGATGTGTCGTGGTTGCGTCCCGTGTTCGGCTTTGTCATTGTCAGCCAACTGGCTTGGCTCTTCACCTCGCTCTATGCCCATATACTGACCGACATTATTTACTACTCTTCTGTCATCCTGCTATGGCTCATCGTGTTGCACTATAGCTGGAACTTCCATCCTATCGTGCCCGATGCGGATGCTGGTTTGGGGAACGATGGCTTCGACGATGCTTCTGCTGGCAAAGCTGTTCAACAGTCTCCCCTGCCCGTCGGTGGTGTGGAGCAACTCATGGAGAGCGAACGGCTCTATCTGAACAAGAACCTGACGCTGAACGACCTCGCGAAAGCGATGGGTACCAACCGTACCTATGTGAGCAACTATCTGGGCACGGTGCTTGGACAAACGTTCTATGACTATGTGAACCAGCTGCGCATAGAAAAAATGAGCATTCCCATGATGCAGGAACACCCAGAGTTCAAACTGGAATATGTGGCAAGCGAGAGCGGCTTCAGCTCGATTTCTACTTTCCGCAGGGCATTTGTAAAACTGACTGGGCAAACACCCAGTCAGTTCGGAAAAGAGCAACTACTCCCGGAAAACACTGAAGGATGGGAGGTAAATGCCTGAGATTATTGCGGCATCTTTACGGGGCGTATGGTGTGGCCGCCATCACGGCCGAAATAGTTCATCTTCATCATACCGCTGCCGAAATAGAAGGTCTCGGCATTGCGGTTGTTATATTCATAGCGTGTGGACGACCAGTAGTAGCCGTATGTGTTGCCGTTGTCCAGTAGCTTGCTGGATTCTTCATCCATTGTTTTCTGATAGTGACGCCCTGCCGCAGGGATGAAGATGCTATTGCCGTTGGGACCGGTAAATCGCCTTCCGTTCATCTCGTTCACCGTCTCCCATTCCACTGTGCACTTTTCCATCAGTTCATTAAACTGCTCCAAAGTGGGCATCTGCCATCCATTACCCCATTGGGCCGTAGCAGCATCATATGCTTCCATGCCTGCAATATCGGTTGTACCGATGTCAATGACATTCCAGGTGTTACCATCTACATAATAGGCGTAGTTGTTGGTCGTGAACAGTTCTTTTGTCTGGGGCTCGGCCCATGCAAAGTATTCGCCGTATTCCTCTTCGGTTTCGGCACCAAGGTTGACGGGCGACCATAGTGTACCCGAGGGCAGGCCAAGATCGACAGGTTGCACCGTCTTCACTACCTGAAAGTCGATGTGTGAAACCTCGCTGGCTTCGTACTTCACAATTTCGCCGTCGGCTTTATGAACCCTGTAATAAGATTGTGCTGTTGCGCTGGCTGCCGTAAGGAGCATGCATGCCAGGAGTAAGAATGTCTTTTTCATTTTCTGATGTATTTAAATGATTGATTTTTTGTCTTAATGATAATAACTCCTTTGTGTGACAGGCTGATGGAGAGGCTTGCTGCCCCGCTCTCATCGACCTTCTGGCTGGCTATCAGCTTCCCGTCGGCTGTGTAGGCCGTCATCATGCTGCCAGGAGTCAGTCCGCTGGCTTTGATAGCGCCGGCTGCAACCTCGAAGCGTGAAGACTGCGGGGCCGTGATGCGAGTCCCGTTGTTTACGGTCTCGGAGAGATAAACCTTCTGTACAATGTCTGCATCGTACAAAACTTGTGTGTCGGAAGCGGTCAGCTGCACCAGGTTGCCAACGAAGGTGATACTGGGCAAGGTTGAGAGCAGAAACTCGGACTTGTTGCCATCCGCCAACTCGACTACCACACAGGGCTCCATAACCTGCGCCTGCATGCCTAAAGACAGCAGAAGCATGACTAATGAAGAAAACAGTCTTTTTGAATTTCTTTTGTTCATTGTGATTTAATTATTGATTATGAATATGATGGGTTGTGACTTTCTGCCTGCAAAGGTACACGAAAAAATTAAAGGAGTTTTATGGAAAACCTATCAGGAGGGAGCATTAAAACAATTCAATGCGTCAAATGATAAAAGCCGGGGCTTATATAGTGCTGTATGTTTGGATTTCGGTGCAAATCTCTACACTAAATAGGAAAAAAGGGGATGTGCCTATTTTGATACACCCTCTTTGGGAGATTTCCTCTGCTGAACCGTTCAATTCTTAATAAAAGATAAAAAATCACTCTTTTTGCGATGGATTGGGCTTTTTTTACTATCTTTGCATCCGATGTTAACATGTAAATTGTAAATTGTCAAATTGTAAATAACATAGATGGGATTCTTTAATTTCTTTAGCAAAGAGAAGAAGGAAACGCTCGACCAAGGGCTCGAGAAAACGAAGGAAAGCTTCTTCGGTAAACTGACGCGAGCCGTTGCTGGGAAGTCTAAGGTGGATGACGAGGTGCTCGACAACCTCGAGGAAGTACTCGTGACAAGCGATGTGGGTGTAGATACTACACTCAACATCATCAAGCGAATCGAGGCTCGAGTGGAGCGCGACAAGTACGTGACGACCGACGAGCTGAACAACATTCTTCGCGATGAAATCGCACAATTGCTCACGGAAAACAATACAGATGACACCGAAGGCTTTCAGATTCCTGCCGACAAAAAGCCGTATGTCATCCTCGTTGTGGGCGTTAACGGCGTAGGCAAGACGACTACTATCGGCAAACTCGCTTACCAGTTCAAGGAGGCAGGCTTGAAAGTCGTGCTTGGCGCTGCCGACACATTCCGTGCTGCTGCTGTAGAGCAGATATGTATCTGGGGCGAAAGGATTGGCGTTCCCGTTGTAAAACAGAAGATGGGAAGCGACCCTGCCAGTGTGGCTTACGATACCCTGAACAGTGCGATTGCAAATGGCGCAGATGTTGTGCTCATCGATACTGCGGGCCGCCTGCACAACAAGAAGGGCCTCATGGATGAGCTCTCGAAGATAAAGCGTGTAATGCAGAAGCTCATGCCCGAAGCGCCGCACGACGTGATGCTTGTCCTTGATGGTAGCACCGGCCAGAATGCCTTCGAGCAAGCAAAGCAATTCACGTCTGCAACGGAGGTGACGAGCATGGCCATCACGAAGCTCGACGGCAGCGCAAAGGGTGGGGTAGTGATTGGCATAAGCGACCAGTTCAAGATTCCCGTTCGCTACATCGGCCTCGGTGAACGTGCAGAAGACCTCCAGCCCTTCAATCGCAGAGAGTTTGTCGACTCCTTATTCAAAAATTAGGAATGAAGAGTGAAGAATTAAGAATGAAGAATGAAGGTTGAAGAGTGAAGAATGAAGAATGAAGGATGACGAGTGAAGGATGAAGAGTGAAGAATGAAGGATGAAGTTGCCGTGATGTAAATTGCTAAATTACTAAATTGTAAATAAATAGTAAATTGTAAATAGTCAAATTGTAAATAAATTGTAAATTGTAAATTGTTAAATTGTAAATCCATTGACCTCATCACGCTCGGCTGCAGCAAGAACCTTGTTGACAGCGAGAAACTTATCCGTCAGCTCGAACTGAACGGCTTCAAGGTGACGCACGACAGTGAAGACCCCGAGGGCGAGATAGCGATTGTGAATACCTGCGGTTTCATCGGCGATGCGAAGGAGGAAAGCATCAACATGATTCTCGAACTTGCAGAGCGAAAGAAGCAGGGCAAGCTCCGTCAGCTCATCGTGATGGGTTGCCTTTCGCAGCGCTACTTCGAGGAGTTGAAGGTGGAACTTCCAGAAGTGGACCGCTTCTATGGTAAGTTCGATTGGGAACAAATTATCACCGACCTGAAGGGCACTTATCACAAGGAAGCTTGCAACGAAAGGCGGCTAACGACACCTTCGCACTATGCCTATTTGAAGATAAGCGAAGGCTGCAATCGGCATTGTGCTTATTGCGCCATTCCTATCATCACAGGCAAGCAAAAGTCCCATTCCATCGAGGAAATCGTGGCTGAGGTTGAGGGCTTGGTTGCGAAGGGGGTCAAGGAATTTCAGGTCATTGCACAGGAGTTGACAGGCTACGGCACAGACCTCTACGGCAAGCAGATGATTGCGCCACTCATCGACCGCATAGCTCAGGTGCATGGCGTGGAATGGATCAGGCTGCACTATGGCTATCCAGCACATTTCCCGTGGGAACTCCTGCAAGTAATGAAGCGTCACAATAACGTATGCAGATACCTGGACATCGCCTTGCAGCACATCAGCGATAGTCAACTCTCGGCAATGCGCAGGCATATCACAAAGCAAGAAACCTACGATTTCATCGAGAAAATCCGGAGGGAAGTGCCCGGCATTCACCTTCGCACGACACTTATGGTTGGCTTTCCTGGCGAGACCGATGAGGATTTTCTGGAGCTTATTGATTTCGTGAAGTGGGCAAGGTTTGAGCGGATGGGTGCCTTTGCCTACAGCGAAGAGGAGGGAACGTACGCCGCTGAGCACTATGAGGACAATGTCCCAGAAGAAGTTAAGCAGGCTCGACTGAGTAAACTCATGCGTATTCAGCAACAAATCAGTTCCGAAGTGCAAGAGAGCAAGGTTGGCCAAAGCATGAAAGTCATCATTGATCGCGAAGAGGGCGATTACTTTATAGGTCGCACGGAATTCGATTCACCGGAGGTTGACCCCGAAGTACTCATCAAGAAAGCTGATGCTCCCAACCTTAGGCCAGGATTATTCGTGCATGTAAATATAAAAAATGCCGATGAATTCGACCTTTTTGGATGTGTCGAGGAATAAAAGAACTGACTAACAAATATCTCAAACAATATGAACAACAAGGAATTTATTGCCGATTTGGCCAGCCGCACTAAATTGAACAGCAAGGAGGCCGCTTCGCTGGCAAGCGCTGCCGTATCTGCCATCATTGGCGAACTGATGGAAGAAAACACGATTTTCGTACCCGGTTTTGGCACCCTCGAGGTGAAGAAGAAGCTCGAGCGTGTTTTGGTCAACCCCAACACCAAACAGCGTATGCTCGTCCCGCCCAAGATGACGGTGAACTTCAAGCCCAACACATCCTTGAAATTAAAAGTTAAGAATTAAGAGTTAAGAATTATGGCTAACAAGATAACCCTCCAGCAGCTTGCTAAAACCTTAGCAAAGAAGCAGAACATTACGCAGAAGGATGCCGAGGCATTTCTGAAAGAATTCTTCGATTCCATCGTTCAAAACGTCACCTCCGACAAACTTGTCAAGGTAAAAGGTTTGGGAACGTTCAAGCTGATTGAAGTCCTCGACCGCGAGAGTGTCAACGTCAATACCGGTGAACGCATCGTCATTCCTGGGCATTCGAAACTCTCTTTCGCACCCGAGACAGCCCTCAAGGACCTCATAAACAAACCTTTTGCCGACTTCCCTACTGTTGCTCTCAATGAGGGGACGAGCATCGAGGAAATGGAAAAGGTGCCTGTCCCAGAGTCCTCTACTGATTCTTCTGCCGATGAGGATGGAGAAAATGTTGCCGTTCAGCCAGTTCAGGCATTTACGCCTGTTCCTGAGGCAGAACCAACTCATGAACCTGAGCCCGAACAAGAGACGATTCCTGAGCCAGAGTCTGTGCCTTCGCAAGAACCCGAACCACAATCGGCTCCTCTGCCTGAATCAAAGCCTGTGCCCGAACCCGAGCCTACTCCTGAATCCATTCCTGCCGCAGGAACGACGAATGATGGAAATAATCCCCATTCCATCGGTAAATATGCCCTTTGGATAGGCTTGCTTTTGTTGCTTTGCCTGCCTTGTTTCTTTGCTTATAGGTTCTTAAATAAACCCACCATTAAGACGGAGGAGCCGGCTCAACCGCAAGTAGAAACTCCGATTGAAGCAGCACCTGTGCCCGAGGTTGAATACGCACAAGTTCCTGGTGGTGAGTACAAGATTGTGGGAACGCGTAAGACGCACGTCATGAAACCAGGTGAGTTCATCACACGCATTGCCATTCAGGAATACGGCCACAAGGACTTTGCCCAATACATCATCGTCCACAACGCCTTCCCCGACCCCGACAACGTCCCTGTCGATATGGAAATCAAACTGCCCGAGCTCGAGAAGATTGAGTAGGACACAACAAGAAAGCCGCCCATGTTGAGCGGCTTTCTTGTGTTAAAGTCAGATACAGATTATTTCACGACTTCTTTCCTGCCTTTGACAACGTAGATTCCCTTAGGTAAGCCCTTGAGTTCAGTCACTTGGTGGCGGATGAGCTTTCCGTCCAGAGTATAAACGTCGAAGGGTTTGTTGTCGTCGTAAACGTCGGTTATCGCATCCCAATCATCTACAATCTCAAATTCGTAGGTGTAGGTCTCGCCATATATCTCTGCCCACGTCTTGGCTCTGAAGAAGAGTGTGTGCTTACCGACAGACAGGCTTTCACCATCTATTTCCAGTTGCACGATGCCGGGACAAACGCCAGTTGCCGTTACCGTTGCTGTTTGGTCGTCAATCCAGTACTCGTATTCCATGAACTCTGAGTCGAAGATGCCGTTGTTGATGTAGAACGGTATCTGTTTCCATGCACCTGCCTCGCCCCGCTCGTTCAAGGTCCGGTAGTTGAAGAAGTGGAGGCCGTAACTCATCTGACTGATGTCGATGTCGAACTTCACTTCGCCTCCTCCGAAAGGCATGCGGTGCGGCTGCTGGTCGTAGCTTGTCACCCAGTACTCTATCCATGCACCTTCATCGGTTCCTGGCCAGCCTTCGGGCACGAGGAATGGTATTACCTTCCATGTGTCGCCTTCGCCCCGCGCGTTTAGCGTGCGATAGTTGAAGAAGTGCATGCCTGGAGAGTATTGACTGGCATCGATGTCGAGCGTGACGGCAGTGCCGGCGTATGGTTCTCTGTGCGGCGTGCTGTCATAGCCTGTCACCCAGTACTCAATCAGTGCAGCATCGTTTGTGCCTGGCCAGTACTCGGGCATGAGGAAGGGGATGCACCTCCATACGCCTTTCTCGCCGCTTTCGTCGTAGGGCAAGACATTGAGAAAGTGCAGACCTGGGGTGAGCGAAGAGACTGATACACCATCTATTGTGTAGGTCTGCTCGCCGAGTATCAGGTTGCTCCACTTCGTGTTAGCTCGATTGCTGTCTATCCATTGCTCACAGCGTATTTGTGCCGAAGTTTGCAACCAGACAGCGGTCAGTGCCACGAACATTAATATAAGTCTTCGCTTCATAGGGCTATTCCTTCGACAATGTGAGCGTCACGTTAAGTTTCTTGTTTACTGCATCAATTTGTACTGCACTCTTCGTGACGCGAGGCAGTTCAGGTGTTCGTCGGAAGGGATTTGTCCCGCCGTAGCAGCCAACCTTCAAGCCATCATTGCCAAGATAAGAGGAGGATTCGTAGTTAACAACACTTTCTGCTCCAATGTTTACCTGATAGCAGTTGTTTAAATAAACGGAAGGGTTGTAAAGGAAGAAGTAGGTGGTGCTATAACTAGTTGCCCCTAAATCTATAAGTTTTGAAGACTGAGGATAAATACAGTAGTTCAGCGTACACCCGCCAATACATGTGCCATAGTAGCCATTGTCATGATGATATGTTATACACCACCTCAGAACGCAGTTATCAAACGTAGCCAAGATAGTGTCGTTTATCTCGCGAATGTTGCAATGGTTGAAGTATGCGCTGCCGTGCAGGTAGTCGTAAGGCTGCAAAGTGCGTATTTTCGTGTTGAAGCAATTGAACTCCTTGACTTTCTGCGTAAGGTGCAGCGTGCCCTGAATGTCGCAGCGGTCGAGCTTTACGTCGTGGAAGTCGCTCTCAGTGAAGTTTAAATCGTTCATCTGGCATTTGCGGATAGTAAGCTGCTTGTTGGCACATGTCACGGAGACGTTACCCGTGAAGGTCAGCGCGTCGAGGACAGGCATTGACAACGGGTTCTGCCCTGCGATATAGACGGTGCAGCCACCGGAAATAATGGTCTCAGGACCTGTGCCGCGCACCATGATGCGCTTTGTCACGTTGAAGGGTTCGAACGAGCCGTTGCTCAGATAGATGGTGTCGCCGTCGGAAGCGGCATCGACTGCTTGCTGCACTTGGTCGTACATGTACATTGTCCGCTGCCCGTTGTGGCTCAGCATTACCGTTGGTGCCACGTCTGCCTTGGCCTCGACAAGCGTCAGAGCCATCAGCATTCCTAAGAGTAAGTTTCTTTTTCTCATTGTGTTGTTTTTTTTGAGGTTAATATTTTCATGCCTTTCGACTGCAAAGATACGAAAAAAAGGCAACAGTAGATTGTAAAATCAAACTTTTATGAAAAATTTTTTGCTTTAGGGGTGAGCCAAGCATGTGTGGATTTATGAAAGTCCTCGTGTGGATTTTTCGTTCCTGTCGAGACGGGCACGATTCAGGGTATTGAGCAGTCCTCTCAGTCTCGCTTCGGAGGGGCTTTATTTGTTTCAGGCGGTCTGGGCTGTGGTTCGCTTTGCACTTTTTGCTGCCTTTTTAACAAAGTTAAACATCGCTATAACTTTATTTATCATTTCTGGTTTGGCAGTTCGGGCAGAAAGCAGTAATTTTGCGCCCGAAAAAGAATATATACATTATTTATTATTATGGCAGAATCAATCGACATCCGCGAACTAAATGAACGCATCGAGAGACAAAGTGGCTTCGTCACAAACCTGGTGACGGGCATGAATCAAGTTATCGTGGGACAGAAGCATCTCATCGAGTCCCTGCTCATCGGCCTGCTCAGCGACGGGCATATCCTGCTGGAAGGTGTGCCGGGACTGGCTAAGACGATGGCTATCAAGACGTTGGCCCAGCTGGTGGACTCCAAGTTCAGTCGCATACAGTTTACGCCTGACTTGCTTCCCGCCGACGTCATCGGTACGATGATTTACAGTCAGAAGGACGAGAAGTTCCTCGTAGAGCAAGGTCCCGTCTTCGCCAACTTCGTGCTGGCCGACGAGATAAATCGTGCTCCGGCGAAGGTGCAGAGTGCTTTGCTCGAGGCGATGCAGGAACGTCAGGTTACCATTGGTAAGAACACGTTCAAACTGCCGAAGCCTTTCCTCGTGCTCGCCACGCAGAACCCCATCGAGCAGGAAGGCACTTATCCTCTGCCCGAGGCACAGGTGGACCGTTTCATGCTGAAGGTTGTCATCGACTATCCGAAGCTCGATGAAGAGAAGCTCATCATCCGTCAGCAGATTAAGGGCGAGCAGCAGGACGTGAAGCCCGTGATGGGAACGGACGAAATCATGAAGGCTCGCGAAATTGTTCGCGAGGTCTATCTCGACGAGAAGATAGAGCAGTACATCGCCGACATCGTGTTCTGTACGCGCTATCCCGAGAAGTATGGCCTGAAGGAGATAAAGGACTACATCGAGTTCGGCGGCTCGCCCCGTGCCAGCATCAACCTTGCTCTGGCTGCACGCGCCTTTGCCTTCATCAAGAGACGCGGTTATGTCATCCCCGAAGACGTGCGCAGCGTGGCACACGACGTGCTCCGTCATCGCATCGGCCTTACCTACGAAGCTGAAGCCAACAACGTCGTCAGCGAGGAAATCATCAGCAAGATTGTGAACAAGGTGGAAGTGCCTTGATACAATTCATAATTCATAATTAAGAGCGAGAATTGGAAACAAGCGAAATATTAAAGAAGGTCAGGAAGATCGAGATTAAGACTCGAGGCCTGAGCAGCAATATCTTTGCGGGCGAGTACCATTCTGCCTTCAAGGGACGCGGCATGACTTTCTCCGAAGTGCGCGAGTACCAGTACGGCGACGACATTCGCGACATCGAGTGGAACGTGACGGCTCGCTTCGGTAAGCCTTACGTCAAAGTTTTCGAGGAGGAACGCGAACTGACGGTCATGCTGCTGGTTGACGTCAGCGGAAGTCTCGACTTCGGTTCCGTCAAGCAGTTCAAGCGCGATATGGTGACCGAGATTGCGGCCACGCTTGCCTTCTCTGCCATACAGAACAACGACAAGATCGGCGTTATCTTCTTCTCCGACAAGATTGAGAAGTTCATTCCGCCTAAGAAAGGCCGCAAGCACATCCTGTATATCATCCGCGAGCTCCTTGACTACAAGCCCGAGAGCCAACAGACGAACATCGCCTACGCCCTCGAGTACATGACGCAGGCCATCAAGCGACGCTGCATCGCCTTCGTGCTGAGCGACTTCCTCGACCAGCATCCCTTCCTGCAACCGCTCTCTATTGCCGCACACAAGCACGACGTCGTTGCCATTCAGGTTTATGACAAACGCGTCGCAGAGTTGCCCAACATCGGTCTGCTCAAAGTGCATGATGCGGAGACGGGACAGGAGCAGGTCATCGATACGAGCAGCAGCGTGGTCAGGAATGCGCAGGCAAGATGGTGGAAACAACAGAGCGAGCGGCTTAAGGACACCTTCAGTCGCAGCCAAGTCGATGCCGTCAGCGTCCGTACAGACCAGGATTATGTGAGTGTGTTAATGGCGCTCTTTGCAAAAAGGAAGACCCCCTAACCCCCTTTAGGGGGAATAATAAGCCCCTTCCCTCCCTTGGGGTGGAATAATAAATAAGGATATGATAATGATACGCGAAATAAGAAATAAGTTGAAGACAATAAGTTCTCCTCCCAAAGGGGGATGGGGGTTTTTTTTGCTCCTTTGCTTCCTTCTCCCCCTAAAGGGGGGCGGGGGGTCTGCTTCGGCTCAGGTGCAGGTCGATGTGAAGCTCGATTCGCTTCAGCTCTACATCGGTCAGCAGACAAACCTCACACTTTCTGTCACTTTCGACGCGAAGCAGAAGCTCCAGATGCCTGACATCAAGAAGGGACAGGAACTGATTCCCGACATAGAGGTCGTGGAGGTTGGCAGTCCCGATACTGCTGTCCTGAACGACGGCAAACGCATGACCGTCAGCCAAGCCTACACGATAACGGCTTGGGACAGCGCGTTCTATTACCTGCCGCCGATGCAAGTGATGGTCGATACCAGTCGTTACGAGTCGAAGAGCCTCGCGCTGAAAGTCTATACAGTTGACATCGATACCCTTCATCTTGACCAGTTCTTCCCGCCGAACGACATCATGGAGCTGCCCTTCATGTGGGAAGAGTGGCGGATGGTCATATTCGGCAGCCTTTTGTTCCTGCTGATGTTGGCCTGCATTGCTGTGCTTTGGTATCATGTCAAGCACGGTAAACCCATCGTTCGCTTCATCAGAAGGAAGAAGAAACTGCCTCCTCATCAGGTAGCAATGACGGAGATAGAGCGCATCAAGAGCGAGCGAAAGTGGGCCGAGGAGGACAGCAAGGAGTACTACACCCTGCTGACCGATACCCTCAGAAACTACATCCGCGACCGCTATGGCTTCAACGCGATGGAGATGACCTCGAACGAAATCATCGAGCGACTCATTTCGGAGAACAATCAGGAAGCCCTTGACGAACTGCGAGAGATATTCCGCACGGCCGACCTCGTCAAGTTTGCTAAGTGGAGCACACTCATAAACGAGAACGATGCCAACCTTGTTGCGGCCGTTGAATACGTTAATCAGACCAAGATAGAAGTCGATCCGAATGCAAAACCCGAGCCTGAAATCATCAAGGAGACTGACCAGAAACGCCTCACGCAAGTCAAGATAATGCGCGTGGCAATGGTTGTTCTGGGCGTTCTCTCTGTTGCTTTGCTCGCTTGGATAGTATGGCGTTCGGCAGACCTGCTAATGTAAAGACTTAGATATGACATTTGAAAACCCACTATATCTGCTTCTGTTGCTCCTCGCGATACCTTATCTTGTATGGTATTGGTTTAGGCACAAGGCTTCTACGCCTTCCATCCGAGTCAGCAGCACAGAGGCTATGTTCAAGGCTCCCAAGAGTCTCAGGCAAAGATTGTTGCATTTGCCGCTCCTTTTGAGGCTTGCCTGTTACTCACTTGCCGTGATTGCTTTGGCAAGACCGCAGACTTCGAACAGTTGGAGCAGCAGGCATACCGAGGGCATAGACATCATGCTTTGCATAGACGTCAGCACCAGTATGCTTGCCGAAGACCTGAAGCCCAACCGCATCGAGGCAGCGAAGAATGTCGCCCTCGAGTTCATCAGCGGTCGTCCCGACGACAACATCGGCCTCACGCTCTTTGCCGGAGAGGCTTACACGCAATGTCCCATGACCGTTGACCATGCGGTTCTCTTGAACTTGCTGAATAGTACGAAGGTCGACATGGTACAGCGAGGACTCATAGAAGACGGCACTGCGATAGGCATGGGACTTGCAAATGCTTTGTCGCGACTCAAGGACAGTAAGGCGAAGAGCAAGGTCATCATCCTGCTCACAGACGGCTCCAACAACTGCGGACAGATAAGTCCCAATACGGCAGCCGACATCGCGAAGAGCTTCGGTATACGTGTCTATACCATTGGTGTCGGCACGAACGGCATGGCTCGCTATCCCTTTCCAGTCGGCGGCCGCATAGAGTACCAAAACATTCCCGTGGAGATTGACACGAAGACACTCGCCACGATTGCCCGCAAGACAGACGGCGAGTTCTATCGCGCCACGAACAACCAGAAGTTGCACGAGGTCTATCAGGAAATCGACAAGTTGGAGAAGACCAAGATGAACGTGAAGCAGTACTCCAAGCGCTACGAAGCCTTCGGCATGTTCCTGCTTGCCAGCGTACTCTGCCTTATGCTGGAGATACTGCTGAGGAATACGATATTGAAGAGAATACCGTAAGGACAGACCCCCCGTCCCCCTTTAGGGGGAGAAATAAATAGTAAATCGTAAATAGTCAAATAGTAAATAACCTCGATGTTTCGCTTTGCAAGTCCACAATATCTCTACTTGTTGTTAGTGCTCGTGGCACTAGCAGCTATACATTATTATATTATATACAAGAAGAAAAGGCAGGTGAAAAGCTTCGGCGACCCTGAGCTGACCAGGCAACTTTTCTTGGGCGTATCGCGTTGGAGGCCAGAGGTGAAGTTCTGGCTCACGATGCTTGCCCTTGCTTCTTTCATCGTTGCTTTGGCCCGTCCGCAGTTCGGCACACGCCTCGACACCCGCGAACGCACTGGCATAGAGGCCATCATAGCACTCGACGTCAGCAACTCCATGCTGGCTGAGGACGTGAAGCCTAACCGCTTGGAGAAGGCGAAGATGATGGTCAGCAACATGGTGGACGGCATGAGGGACGACAAAATCGGCCTGATTGTCTTCGCCGGACAAGCCTTCGTGCAGTTGCCCATCACCAGCGACTACGTAAGTGCCAAGATGTTCCTCGAGACCATCTCGCCTTCGATGATGAGCGTTCAGGGTACAGACATAGCGGAAGCCATCAACCTTTCAATGCGTAGTTTTACTCAGCAGGAAGATGTCTCCCGCGCTATCTTCGTGATAACCGACGGCGAAGACAACGAGGCTCGAGGTGTTGAAGCAGCAAAGCAAGCCGCAGCAAAAGGCGTCCGTGTCTATGTGCTGGGCATCGGCAATCCCGGCGGCGCACCCATTCCCATCCCGGGCACCGGGCAATACATCATCGACGACGAGGGCAACACAGTCATCTCGAAGTTGAGCGAGGAGATGTGTCGCGAGATAGCGACGGCAGGAAACGGTTCCTACATCTATGTCGACAACAGCAGTTCGGCTCAGAAGAAGCTGTCGGAGCAGGTTGACCGACTCGCCAAAGCTAAGATGGAGAGCCAGATTTATAGCGAATACGACGAGCAGTTTCAGGGCTTCATCCTCATCGGACTCCTGCTTTTGTTGCTTGACGTCCTGCTCCTCGAAAGGGAAAGCAAATCGACCTGGCTCAGCAACCTCTTCCGCAGAGGACGTCCGGCAGCCGCACTCTTCTTGTTGATTTTCAGCATGACGGCAATGGCTCAGACCGACAGAGACTATATCCGCCGCGGCAATCGCCTGATGCGTGACAGCGTTTACGACAAAGCTCAGGTCGAATACCAGAAAGCCATCGAGAAGGACAACACGAATCCCATCTCGCACTTCAACCTCGGAAACGCTCTCCTCTATCAGAACAAGGCTGAAGACGCCATGAAGGAGTACGAGACGGCAGCCCGATTGGAGAAGGACAAGATGCGTCTGGCTCAGATTTATCACAACATGGGCGTCGTCCTGCAGAGTGCCAAGCAGTTCGACAAGGCCGTAGCTTGCTACAGGAACTCCCTGCGAAACGACCCCACGAACGATGAGACGCGCTATAACTACGCCCTGAGTCTCTTCCAGTTGAAGAAGAATCAAGGCGGTCAGGACAATCAGGACCAGCAGAAGGACGACAAGGGTCAGGACGAGAAGAAGGAGCAAGAACAGCAACAACAGAAACAGGAACAAGATAAGAAAGACGAGCAGCAGCAACAGCCTCAGCCCGAGCAAATGAGCCGCGAGAACGCCGAACAGATGCTCAATGCCGCGATGCAGGACGAGAAAGCTACTCAGGAAAAGATTCAGAAAGCACAGCAAAAACGTCAGCAAAAACAGCTTCAGAAACAATGGTAAACGTGACGGGTTCAAACGACACACGTGTCGTTGCTAAATTACACACGTGTAGTTGGCAATTTACACACGTGTAGTTGGCGATTTACTAACGTGTCGTTTTCCGACTATCCACGTCAAGTTGAAAGAGACTCCATAAGATGAAAAGACTTTACACGATATTCACACTCTTATTCCTTGCGCTAAGCTCTGTCTTCTCGCAAGTTACGCTCAAAGTTCAGGCACCTTCCCAAGCCGAAGTAGGCCAAAGAATTCGCATCAGTTATGTCGCTAACACGCAGGAGATAGAAGATTTCCAGATTGGCAGCTTCGAGGGTTTCAACGTCCTTTACGGCCCCAGCACGAGTCGCTCGAGCAATTTCTCAATGGTGAACGGCCGCACAACTCAGAGCAGTTCCACAACCTTCACCTACACCGTCGTACCTATCACGGAGGGAACACTCAAGGTTCCTGCCGCTACAATCAAGGTCGACGGGAAATCCGTTAAGAGCGGAACGGCCAGCATCGAAGTGTTGCCGGCCAGCCAGCAACAGAGCCAACAGCCTCAGAACCAACAGCAAGGCGGTAATCCTCGCCAACAGCGTCAGCAACAAGGCGCTTCCAGTTCCGGTCAGATAAGCGGCAGCGAGCTCTACATGACTGTGACGGCCAACCGCAAGAAAATCTACGAGCAGGAGGCCGTGATGCTGACCTACAAGCTCTACACGCTGGTGAACATCCAACAAATATCAGGCGATATGCCTCAGATAGACGGTTGTCACGTTCAGGAACTCGAGCGTTCTACACAAATGTCGCTCAAGTACGAACGCGTCAACGGCCGTAACTACGGCACAGCCGTCTGGAAGCAGTACGTCGTCTTCCCGCAGAAGACGGGCAAAATCAAGATTCCCAGCATCACTTTCGACACGCAGGTTGAGGTACAGAACCACTCGATGGACCCCTTCGACATCTTCTTCGGCGGCGGAAGTCTCTCGCAAATGGTGCGCAAGCAAATCGTCGCGCCAGCCATCGAGATTGACGTTATGCCCCTCCCCACACCGAAGCCCGACAACTTCTCGGGTGCCGTGGGCAAGTTCTCGGTGTCTGCCACGCTGACGCCCGACCTGGTGAATGCCAACGATGCTGCAACCCTCCGACTCGTCGTCTCTGGTCAGGGCAACATGAAACTCATGAAGGCTCCGACGATTCGATTCCCTCAAGACTTCGAAGTCTATGACCCCAAAGAGAATAACAAGACGCAAAATACGGCAACAGGCTCAAAAGGAAATATCACTTACGACTATGTCGTCGTGCCCCGTCACGGCGGAAAATTCTCGATTCCACCGGTTGAATTCTGCTATTTCGACCCCGAACAGGAGCGATACAACACGGTTCGGACGGACTCTTTCCACCTCGCAGTTGCCAAAGCAAAGGGTCAGCCGGTCGCTTACACTCGCGAACAGGAAGATCTTAACGTGCTGAGTAACGACATTCGCTTCATCAAGTTGGGCGAGTTGGAGAGCGAAGACGAGGATGACTTCTTCGGAACTTCCTCATATTGGCTTACTTACCTGCTCCTCTTCATTGCCTTCATCGCTGCTTTCCTCTGGTTGAGACGTCAACAGAAACTCAATCCGAACTCTTGGAGCGTGAAGGGTAAGAAGGCGGGCAAAGTGGCGTCTCGTCGTCTGAAGCAGGCTTCGAAACTCATGCACACCAAAGATGATGCCGCTTTCTACGACGAGGTGATGCGCGCTCTGCTCGGCTATGCAGGCGATAAGCTGTCTCTTCCGACCAATGAACTCAATAAGGAGAACGTCATCAGCAAGCTCACGTCAAGGGGCGTAGAACAGCAAGTGGTCGATTCCTTCATTGCCGTTCTGAGCGATTGCGAGTTCGCGCGATATGCTCCGACTGCCGATGCGAACCTTGCAAAAGAAAAGATTTACCAGCAGGCCTCAGATGTGATTACTCAGATGAACGCCTCCCTCAAGTCACACAAATAATCAAAATTTCGCGATGAAACCGTACATTTTTGCAATATTACTCGCTTTTGTTCCTCTCTTGACACAAGCCGCCAGTCCTGCCGAAACGAAGACTTTGGCCGACAGCGCTTATGCCCGAGCCGATTACGAGACCGCCGTAAAACTTTATGGCGAGTTAGCTGAGACAAATCCTAATAGCGAGGTCTTCTACAACCTTGGTTGTGCCTACTATCGCATCGATGATATTGCGCACAGCGTCCTCTGGTTCGAGCGTGCGTTGAAACTCGATCCGAGTAATAAGGACGTTGTCTTCAACCTCGAACTGGCTCGCACAAAGACCATCGACAAGATAATTCCACAGCATGAATTCATACTGTTCACCTACTTCCGTAGCATGACGAACTGGTTCAGCCTTCGCACTTGGACCATCATCGGCTTGTTGTCCTTCGTCCTCATGCTCGTCCTCCTGCTCATCTTCTATGCTTCCGACAGCATTTTTGTGCGAAAATGTGCCTTTTCATCGGCAGTTTTGCTTCTGCTCGTATGCATACTTTCCAACGTTTGCGCCATGAAGCAGAACGATTTCAAGCAGGTTCATACAAGCGGCATCATCACGGCTCCAGCCGTCACAGTCAAGAGTACACCGGCCGACAACGGCAACGATCTTTTTGTCCTTCACGAGGGAAGTAAGGTTGAAATCCTCGACAGCAGCCTCAAAGAATGGTGCGAAGTGACCATCGCCGACGGCAAGCAAGGCTGGATTCCCAAGAAGTCGTTCGACCTCATTTGAGGAGAATATCCCTTTTATCCGAAATAACTCAGATGAAACCCCAAGCCACCCTTCTCCCGATTATTGCCCTTTTCATCGCTTGTTCCTCGATCGGTGAAAGGGAAGCAATGGTCGTTTCGGAGAACAACGACTTGGCTTATCGTCTGCGCTATACGGATATCTCGGCATCCTTACAGGCTGCAAAAAAGGCCTACTCTTGCTCTTCTAATGACCCTGACGGCAAAGCGGAGGCTTTGAACAACATGGCGTATGTCGCTTACCAGCAGATGCGCTACGACCAGGCCCTACATCTCTTGCAACGCATATCCGGGTTCAGCCGCAACCAGCTTGAATTGCTTTGTGCCGACGTGCTAACGATGAAAGTGATGCAACGCATTGGCCATGGCAAATCGTTCTTTGATGCCCGCCTACGTGCCCAGAAGCGTCTCAGCCGAATCCTTTCCGAGGAGGACAATCTGACTGAGCGTCAGAAACATCGTCTCCATTATGCTTTGACCGAGCTCCACATTGTGGCATCCACTTATTATTATTATCTCGGTCAGGACAGCGCGGCCCGCAGCGAGATTCAGGATGCGGCTCAGTATGTGAACCTTGAGACAGATACTACGCAATGGCTGTACTATCACTATATGTTGGGCAGTGGCGGACTCGTTGACGGCAGTCCCGATGAGGTGACCATCACGGAGTTCAATCATCTTTTCCGTGTCTATACGCTGGCCAAAGCCAATCATTTCACGTATTTTGAAGCAAATGCGTTGCAGTCGCTATCGGCTATGGTTGCCGATTCGGCTCGTGCAAATTGTGTGAAGCAGCAGCGTATAGATGCCTACAGCTACCTCTTTGGAGAGCATCTTCGCTGGCAAACCGACAGCACTCTCTCGCTACGACATCAGTTTGCGGCAGCCCTGTCGCATCACTCCATTGACCTCTTCCGGCAGTATCGCGACCTCTTCCAGACTGCTTGTGCAATGAGAACGCTTGGCGAGGTGTATTTCACGGCTGAACATTACGATGAGGCTCTCCAGAGTTTCCACAAAGCACTGCATCTTGCTTCTGACTTCAGGAGGTCGCCTTACCAGGTAACTCCTTGGTTGGCAGGCATTCACGAGAACCTCAGCCTTACCTATAGCGCATTGGGCGACAAGTTGAGTGCCGACAATCATCGCAATATCTATCTCGATTTGCTTGATGAATCCAGGCAGAATAAAGAGCTTGACAGTCGAAAGGCTCTGCTGAAGCAAGAAGCCCACAGCGAGCGAATCCAGTTCCTTCTGCTGCTGTCGCTCGTCGTTCTGGTCGTCGTCCTTTCCATTTTATATTATAGGCAACTTAAACGACGCTCGCTTTCTTTCGAAAAACAGGTGCGTGAGATTGCTTCCAGCGAAGACTGTAAGCAGGCAGAACATAAGTTGCAGATGCTTCTGCAGGATGGCGAAGAGCAATTAGAAGAGCGCAAAGAGGAGTGCGCTGTCGTGCAGCAACGCATCCTGAATGAGCAAAAGAGACACATCCTTCAGCGGACTAAGTTGTCCGTTGTCTATGCCATCATACCTTACTTGGACAGGGTCATTGCCGAAGTAAAGAAGCTTGATGAAATGGATGGAAATGAGTCAGAACGTCTTTCCTACATAGAGGAATTATGTTCAGGCATGATGACCATCAACGACCGACTGACCTCGTGGATTCAGATGCAACAGGGGAAACTTAGCCTTCAAGTGTCACGTTTCCCTCTCAAGGACGTGTTTGCTGTTATCTCAATGCAGCAATACGCTTTTGCTCAGCAGCAACTCACACTCGAAGTGCCTGAGTCGGACCTTCAGGTCAAAGCCGATAAAGCCCTTACTCTCTTTATGGTCAACACGCTTGTCGACAATGCTCGCAAGTTCACACCTGCAGGTGGAAAGGTTACAATTATGGCCGATTCCATCGATGACTTTGTGGAAATCAGTGTCCGTGACACGGGTGTCGGTCTGTCGCGGGAAGATGTGCAAACCTTGAACGACAGCAAAGTCTATGACCCTAACCGTATCGGAACGAAGAACGCAAGCAAGGGATTTGGTTTTGGCATCATGAATTGCAAGGGCATCATCAACAGTTACAAAAAGCTCTCATCACTTTTCAACGTCTGTGACTTCGGGGTTGAAAGCGAAGAAGGGCAGGGAAGCCGCTTCTGGTTCCGCTTGCCAAGAGTGTTGCCTTTGCTTTGCTTCTTTATATTTAACCTCTTCGCTCAAGCAATGCCACAACGTTGTTATGAGCTTTTCGACTCTACATATCATGCAAATTTGCAAGGTCGGTTTGTTGATGCTTGGCTTTATGCTGATAGTGCCATCGCGATGGTTGAGGCGCCAGTCGATACTGCTTTGCTCGTTTCGCTCTATAATGAGCAAGCAATTGCTGCTCAGGCTCTTGGAGAATGGGATGCCTATCGTGTGAGCAATGCTGAGTGCGTTCGCTTGCATCGCCTTTTCAGTTCCGACAGTTCCCTCGCTTCAGATTGTCAGCGTCTTGAGAAGATGAACGATGATTCCCGCGTGCTTTATGTTCTGATAGTCTTGTTGCTCATCGCTTCTCTTGCGTTGTTCTATATGGTAGTGCTGCGTCATCGACTTCGCCATCGTGCCTCGCTCGACGACCTCTATCAGCGTCTTTCCTCTGTTCTCCGTTCTTTCCCTGAGAATGCAGCGTCTTTGGATGAAGAGTTGAAAGATATTGCACACACTCTCGACCAGCCTCAGTTACGTCAGCCTATACGTGAACTTCGTCATAAGTTTGCCTCTGCTTTGGCGAAACTGCAAGAAACTAACAGCCTCGTTGAATGTTTCGAGGAGAAGACTCAGAAGCAACGTTTCGAACACGACCGTTTGCATGTGATGAACCAGATACTCGACAATTCGTTGAGTACCATCAAGCATGAGACGATGTATTTCCCCTCGCGCATCAAGCAATTGACTGATGATATGCAGCAGAATGGCATTGAGTCAGAGACACGCCATACTCTCCTCGACCTCGTGACCTACTATCGTCACATTTATATGCTGCTTTATGAGCAGGCTCAGCGGCAGACAGACCAAAGCCTTTTGCGTCTGCAACCTCTTCCTGTAAGCAATCTCCTCACGTATGCAGCAAAGACATTTGGCATCGATACTCATCCGGCTGAGGCATGGGTTAGGGGAGATGAGACGCTTCTCCATCTGCTTCTTGATCAGATGCTTGCAGTCGTTCCGGAGAACGTGACGCTTGCTGTTGAGGTGCGCGACAGTATGACATATATAATATGTAATGTGTCGGGAGTAACTCTTACGTCAGATGAACTTTCCAATCTATTCTCACCACAGACCGAACGAATGGAGTATCTTGTCATGCGCCAGATAGTTCGCGAGCATGATGCTGCTTGTGGTCATCCCGGGCTTCGCCTCGTTGCCGAGAATGCTGAGGCAGGCTACAAGATATCTTTCTCGCTCCTTTCAACCCATAAACCTTCGAACTCATAAACTTTCACGATATGGAAAAATTCAAAGTAATCATCGTCGAGGACGATAAGCTGGAACTTAAAGGTACACAGCAAATCCTGCAAACCGAAGTGCCTGAAGCAGAGATTATAGGCACAGCAACTGGCGAGGCCGACTTCTGGAAGTTGATGCGTGACGGCCAGCCCGACCTTGTCCTGCTTGACCTTGGACTGGGCGGAAGCACTACCGTTGGCGTTGACATCTGCAGGCAACTGCGTTCTCGTTATGCCGACATGAAGATACTTGTCTTCACAGGTGAGATTCTCAACGAGCGCCTTTGGGTTGAAGTGCTCAGCGCTGGTGCCGACGGCATCATCCTCAAGACGGGCAATCTCTTGCAGCGTGACGATATAGTACAAGTCATGCATGGTCGTCATTTGGTCTTCAATGAGCCCTTCCTCGAGAAGGTGATGGCTCGCTTCCGCAAAGTTGTGTGCAAAGAGCAGGCCGCTGTCGATGCCTGCGTCGAGTACGAGATTGACGAGTACGACGAGCGCTTCCTGCGTCATTTGGCTCTCGGTTACACGAAGGACATGATTGCGGGACTGCGACAGATGCCTTTCAGCACAAAGAGCCTTGAGAAACGTCAGGTGGACCTTACCAATCGCCTTTTCTCTGAACGAGAAAGGAGTGGTGTCAATGCTGTTCGACTCGTGGTCAGAGCCATTCAGTTGCATATCATCGACCCAGAAAACTTAGTTGCCGATGAGCAATAACGAGCGAAACTTTACCATCCTGCTTGTATTGGCAGCTCTGTTGCCTTTCATCTCGTGGGTGTTGTCGGCATTGGGTGTGCCTTGCAGAAGCATTCTCGATGATGAAGGCCTGCGTTGGCTCTTTCGTCATGTGAGCGATTGCCTGCACAGCCGATTGGTGATGTTTGCGCTTTGTTGCCTGATGATGCAGGGCGTGATAAAGCAGAGCGGCATCCTGCCACTTGGCCGAGCTTTCCGCGACCCGAAGTTCTTGCGCTACCTTGCTGTCTATGCTGTTGTGTTCCTTACCATCATCTTCGCCGCCATTGCTCCAGACAGTCCTCTGCTGAGCGTAACAGGCGGTCTTGCCGGCAGTCCTTTGCTCGACGGCTTGCTCTTCCTTGGTTGGTTCTCGTTTATCGTCTTTTGCCTCTGCTATGGTCACAATAAACGCGAGCCTTGGTTGCAGATGCTTACGCATGGTATTAGGAAACATCCGCTTGCAATACCGTTTGCCATCGTTGTCTCGTTTTGCTGGCAATGCATCCAATATATGATAGCATGAACCTCGAAGAACTCAATCCCAGTCAGCGTGAAGCGGTGCTTTGCATCGATGCCCCTTCTCTCGTTATCGCCGGAGCAGGAAGCGGAAAGACGCGTGTCTTGACTTATAAGATAGCGTACCTGCTGGAGCAAGGCATGCAGCCATGGAACATCCTTGCGCTGACCTTTACCAACAAAGCGGCGCGCGAGATGCGCGAGCGCATTGCCACACTTGTCTCGCCCGAGAAAGCCGCCTCACTTTGGATGGGTACCTTCCACAGCATATTTGCCAAAATACTTCGTGTCGAAGGCCATCGTTTGGGTTTCGACCAGAACTATACCATCTATGACGCAGCCGATAGTGCGAGTCTCATCAGGCTTGTCATTAAGGAGATGAACCTTGATGAGAAGGTTTATAAACCGAGCGCAGTCCAAAACCGCATCTCTGCTGCCAAGAACAGGCTGGTCTTGCCATCCGGATATGCTTCCGTGCGTGAGTTCCGAGAGAACGATGCCTACTATCATCGCACGCTGATGCCTGAGGTTTACAACCATTACGAGGAACGCCTGAAGCAGTCCAACGCCATGGATTTCGATGATTTGCTGCTCAATACATGGCTTCTCTTCAAGCACAATCCTGAGGTCGCAGCGCATTGGCAAGAGCGCTTCCAGTTCGTGCTCGTCGATGAGTATCAAGACACGAACTATGCTCAGCACCAGATAATCAAGCTTCTCACCGATCAGCGACAGCGCGTGTGTGTCGTTGGCGATGATGCGCAAAGCATCTACAGCTTCCGAGGAGCGAACATCGACAACATCCTGCACTTCTGCGAGGCCTATCCCGGTACTCGTCTTTTCAAGCTCGAACGCAATTATCGCTCCACTCAAACCATCGTCAACGCTGCCGGCAGCTTGATTCGCAACAACCGTGAGCAGATATCGAAAAGTGTCTTCAGCGAGAAGGAGGTAGGCAATCCCATCGCTCTTTTCTCGGCATATAGTGATACGGACGAGGCCAACATTATCCTCAGAGAAGTGCAGCGTGCCCATCGAGCTGGCATTCCGTACAAGGGCATGGCTGTGCTCTACCGCACCAACGCCCAGAGTCGCAAGATAGAGGACGGCTTCCTGCAGGGTCGTGTGCCCTATCACATCTATGCTGGCACATCGTTCTACCAGCGCGAGGAAATCAAGGACATGCTTTGCTACCTGCGCCTCTCAGTAAATCCCTACGACGAGGAGTCGCTGCGACGCGTCATCAACAAACCCGCTCGAGGCATTGGCGACACCACTGTCGGCAAGCTCTTCCTCGAGGCAAGGGCAGCGGGAAGTACGGTCTGGGAGGCCCTCGGAACAATGAAGGAGCAGGGTGCCAAGGGCAAGGAGCAGGGGAAAGCGTCTTCCTTCAATGCCGGCACTGTGTCGCGCCTGCTGGCCTTCTACGACATGATTGCCTCCTTCCACGAGAGTTCCCTGACCGACGATGCCTACGCCCTCGCTTTGCGCATTGCCAAGGAGAGTGGGTTGGAGGCTCACTATTTCAGCGGACACGACCCGGACGACATCTCGAAGCAGGAGAATTTCCAGGAAATGCTCGATGGAATCGGGCTTTTTGTGCAAGATAACAGGGAGCAAGGACTCGGCATTTCCCTCAGCGACTACCTGCAGATGGCGAGTCTCGCCACCGATTTCGACCGGACAAATGCAGAGAAAGATGCCGACCAAGTGAACATGATGACCATTCATTCTGCCAAAGGTCTTGAGTTCCCCGTGGTCTTCATCGCAGGTTTGGAGGAAGGTTTGTTTCCCAGCGAGATGAGTGCTGAAGTGCCGCGTGAGCTGGAGGAGGAGCGTCGCCTCTTCTACGTCGCTTTGACCAGGGCCGAACGTCAAGTGGTTCTCACCTATGCCAAGTCGCGTTTCCGCAATGGCAGGATGGAGTTCTCGCGCCCGAGCAGGTTTATCCGCGAGATTCCGCAGCAGTTCTACAAGGCTTCCCAGTCTGCCTCCAGTCCCTCTCAACCCCGCATAGAGCAGCGGATGAAACCGCTTCGCCTTCAGAATGACGCAGGTGGTTTTGCCCCTCCGACCAGGCCGTTTTCGCCGACAAACAGGGCGACGACGAGTGTTCAATCGTCGGTTTCCGACGATTTGAAAGTGGGTTCTGCCGTCGTACACGAGCGTTTTGGCCGAGGCGTGGTTCAGGCTCTCGAGGGTTCAGGCATTGATGCAAAGGCGACTGTGCTGTTCGAGAATGCCGGCACAAAAGTCCTCATGTTGCGGTTTGCCAAGCTGACTTTGCAGTAGAGGAATGCCGTGTCGGAAAATCTGGCGTGCTTAGTTTTCAAACGACACGTGGGTTAATTGAAATTATCACGTGGGTAAAATGAATTTATCACGTGTAATATTTCAAATATTACGTGGGTAAATCGCAAACATCACGTGCCATGTTTGCTCACTTCGCTAAGCGTTTGCTTCACAAAGGCTTGGCGTGTGCCGTTTTTTCTCACTTCATCAGGACCTTCTTGCCGTCTCGGATGATGATGCGCGAGCCGTTTGGCAATCTGCCATTCAACGCTCTTCCGCTCAGGTCGAACCAGCTGCCGTCAATCCATGTGCCGTTAAGTGAGCGGATGGCATTTGGCAGGGCTTCCGGTGCAGCATCGGAGACTATCGGGTGTGAGAGCAGTGGATGTGTGTCGGTGCCTATCTCTTGGTGGTAGGCATCGGGCCAGAGTTTGCCCAGGAGAGTGCCGTCCTGCATCTCGGTCTGTGTAAAGGTGTCGAGTCCGGAACCGGTCTGTGCGCCTCCGCATGCGAAGCTGTTGGTGAAGTGGGGCGTGAAACCTCGGCAGATGTCGTGTCCGCTCTCCCATCCTTTGCCTTTGACGAGGACGTAGCAGTTGCGGATGCGAGCTCCCGTGGACCATCCCGAGAGGGCTCCATTGTCGCTGACGCCGTTGATGGTGCCCACGGTATAGCAGTTTGTGAAGTGCGCCGTGAAGTCGTTGTTCGGCACACAGCCGACGATGCCACCGCCGTTGTCGTTGACGTTGACTGTCCCCTCGAAGCCGAGATTACTGAAATAGACGTGTCCGCCCTTCTCGCCGGATACCTTTCCAGCAAAGCCTCCTACATAACGATAACCAGTGAAGTTGCATGATGCAGCGAGTGTGAGGTCGTGAATCTCCAGCCCGTCAGTCCCGACGTTCACCAGTCCGACGCCTGTCTCTCCCGTCCGTTTCATCGTGAGACCCGAGATGATGTTCCTTCGGCCGTCAATCTCTCCGCAGAACGGGACGTCGTTCGTGCCTATTCCAGGGAAGCTGTAGCCCGTCATGTCGATGTCCGCGGTAATGCGGCAGAAGTCGGTCGTGTGGCCAGGGACCGTGTTTACCATGTAGGCGAACCAGCGCAGCGCCTCTGGTGTAGCTATTTCGTAATAGCCTTCATAGTCAGTGTACATGTACTCCATATCGACCATCGAGCAGACGCTACACAGGCCGTGAACGAAGTCGTGGGGCAGGTAAGTGGCATTGTCGGTGTTGGAAAAGGCGGCTGTTGACGAGGCAGATGTGCCGTCGCATTTCAGTGTGCCAGATGCGTAAACGATGCCGTGCCGGGGCGAGAGCACGGGATGGTCGTCGGTGGCCTGCCCGTTGTCGAGGTTCTGACGGAAGAATCCGTCGGGTGAATTGCCGTTGAGCATCCAGGCGAGGGCTCCGTTCCTGCGTTGGGTGAGAGTAAAGCGCGTCGTGTTTTGCCTTCCAGAACTGTCATATACGCTGGTGACGGTGGGCGATGACCGGTACAGATAGTTGCTGCCATCCACGCCAGCCGACAGGGTGCCGCTGTTGTAGCAATAGGAGATGGCAGAGCTGCTGCCGCCCATCCACCCGCAGAAGATGGCCGACTCGCGACCTCCAGTCACTCGTCCGCTGTTGTAACAATAGCTGAGAACAAGGCTGCCGCTGTGGACGCAACCCACGAAGGCTGCTGCATTCTGAGCACTGCCCGTCACCTTTCCCTCGTGTCCGCAGCATTCGATGCGAGCTGTACCGCTGCCTATCTTGTCGCCCACAAGGCCTCCAACAAAGGCTTTTCCCTTGATGTTGTTAGCCGCACCGGCAGTCAGGTTCAGGATGCATGCGCTGTCTATGTAGCCGAAGATGCCGACACCATCTGTCGAAGTGAGCGATATGGTAAGGCTGTCGATGGTAAAGCCCTGCCCGTCGAAAGTGCCGCAGTAGCCCATCGAGCTTGTCCCGATAGGGGTGAAGTCGCAGTCCTTCATGCTGATGTCGTTCGTCAGCAAAGCGTTCAGGTCGCGTTTGCCACCGTTCACGAGCGCAGAGAACTCGCATAAATCCTCAGCAGAAGATATGAGGTAAGTGCCATCTGCGTTGGTTTCGATTGCACTTGCAGTGAATATCGTGAGAAAAGGAATGAGGAAAATCTTCATGGCAATGGCTTTAATGTGGTGGAACTACTCTGTTGGATGTCTCGCGACGAGAAGCCAAGCATGATGCTGTACTGGCCTGCGTCATATATAAAGTCGTGCTGGTTGACATCGTAATAGGTGAAGGCATCAGGTTTCAAATTGAACGTCACTCGCTGCGACTCGCCAGCACGGAGAAAGACCTTGGCGAAGTCGCGCAATTCCTTCAGCGGACGCTCTACGGGGCACTCGCCTTCGCGTCCGACATAGAGTTGGACAACTTGTGCTCCATCGCGGTTGCCAGTGTTAGTCAGCGTGCAGCTCACCTCGATGTTGCCGTCCTCTTGTTGCTCTCCAATGATGAGATTGTCTATGCTAAACGTGGTGTACGACAAGCCGTGACCGAAGGGATATAGCACTTGTCGCCCGAGTTTGTCGTAGCCGCGATAGCCCATGAAGATGCCTTCGCTGTAGCTGACGTGCTTGTCTCCATCGGGATCATGATAGGAATTATAGGTCGGGTTCTCGCTCCAGGCACGTTCAATCGTGATGGGCAGGTGCCCAGAAGGGTTGGTGCGACCGAAGAGGATGTCTGCGATGGCAGTGCCTCCCTGCTGTCCACCATAGTAGCCCCAAAGAATTGCATCAGCCTGCTCTTGCCATGATACCATTTCGACAGCGCCTCCGCCATTGACGATAACAACCGTCGGACGTGCCGCCTTCGCGATGGACGACAGCACTTCTTTGTCTTCGTTGGGCAGTTCGAAGCTGCGGTCATGCCCTTCGCCTTCGATGCTGGAGTTCATGCCGATGCATGCCACAACGAGGTCGGCGTCCTTCAGGTACTCGGCTAAGTAGTCTTTGTTGTCGTTGTTCTTTTTCCAGGAAAGGTTAACCATTGCATCGCCACTAAGCTGATAGTACTCAAAGGTAATGGCATAGACCTTTGTCTTCGAGAGGAGTTTCGATGCAGTCTTGGTGTGGTAGGACGAAGCAGCCCAGTCGTCGAGCACAGTTGTACCGTCAATAAGGAGCCGGAAACCGTCGTCACCACCAGCCGTGAAGGTATATGTGGCAGATGCAGGCACGCTGATGTAGCCGCTCCAACGCACGGAATAGTTCTTTGTCCCGATGCCTTCCACGTCTGGTCCGCCAGCGCTCCAGATGTAGTTTATCTTGGTTTCTGTCTGTGTCAGGAGTGGCGACCCGCTCAAGTCGCTTGTAGAAAAGTACTCGGCCTTAAAGCCAGGTTGGGTGAGTTCCTCGTCGGCGAAGATGATGGCGGGCAGCAGGTCGTACCGGTCCTTGCAGTCTACCTCGATGCCCAGGCTGTCGCCAAGCGCTCGTATGCCGTTGAATGTGCTGACGTAGTGCCAGGGGTTGACGTTGCCGCTGCCTCCTCCGCTCACATATCCGGTAGCGTTCTTTCCTGTTACGACGATGTGTTTCACGCTGGAGGTGTCAATGGGGAGCAGGTTGTTCTCGTTGCGCAGCAGTGTTACGGCCTCGCTGTAGGCGGCGAGTGCGGTGGAGTCGCTTTCCGGGTCGAAGAGTGGAATGGTGTTGTCTTGCTGGCCTTCATCGTGGAATCCCATGCTGATCATGGTGTGCAGGATGTGTCGCACTTTTGTTTCAATATCGCTCATCGAGAGTTGCCCCCGAGCGATATACAGGCGCAGGCTGTCGGGCGTCATGTGGTCTGCGCTGGCCATTTCGAGGTCGAGCCCGCCCCAGGCAGCTCCCAAGCAGTCGTGCGTGGAGCCCCAATCGCTCATTACGATGCCTTTGTAGCCCCATTTGTCGCGCAGTATATCGGTGAGCAGTTGCCTGCTGTGCGTTGTGTAGATGCCGTTCACGAGGTTGTAGCTGGTCATCAGGCAACCCGTCTTGCCTTCTTGCACTGCGGCTTTGAAGGCGGGCAGGTATATCTCGTGGAGTGTTCTCTCGTCCATGTCGTTGCTGATATGGTCGCGGTCGTAGTCGGAGTTGTTGCCGAGGAAGTGCTTGACGGTGGTAGAGATGCCTTCTCGCTGCGCTCCTATGATGTAGTTGGCGGCAGTCTGCCCTGCCAAGTAGGGGTCCTCGCCCATGTATTCGAAGTTGCGTCCGCAGAGTGGGGAGCGATAGATGTTGACGCCCGGGCCGAGGATGATGTTGATGCCTCGCGCTTTGCAGTCGCGGGCGATGGAGCGTCCGTAGCGCTGCGCCATGTCTCGATTCCACGTGGCAGCCAAGGCTTGGTTGGGCGGATAGGCAGTGGCGATGTTGTCCGAGCCGACGCCTTGCGGGCCGTCACACATTTCCATTCCGGGGATGTCGAGTCGGTCGACGCTCTTCGTATGATACCAGTTTGTGCCTCCCACCAAGGAGAATTTCTCGTCGTCGGTCATCAGGTTGAGCAGCGAGTCGACCATACGGTCAACGTATGCCTCGTCGGACTTGACGAGGACGGATATGGTGCGCTGTCCTGCTTCATTGTGCGTGGCGGTGAGCGTGCAGTAGCCAGCCGAAACGGCGGTCACTTCGAACTGTGCTCCGCCGAGTCTGACGGCTTTGGCAACGTTGCTGTTCGACGAGTGGATGAACTTGTCGACGTAGCGTACGACGCTTTCCTCGGGCTGGAAATCGATGTCGACGACGGCTTTCTCGCCTGGCTGCATCACGAGGTCGGGCAGCGAGAAGGTGAAATTGCTGCAGGGGAAATAGCGACTGATGTACTGTATCTGCGAGAGGTCTTTGTTCGGGTAGTAGATGTCTCCCGGGGCCCATTCGTCGTTGTCGCCGTTTTGGGAGAAGCGTATCTCGTCGGTGCTTGTGCCCACCATCGTGTTGTAGTGTACGGCAAACGTCTTTTTCTGTGCTGATGCAAGGAGTATGGACATCAGGCAACAGACGGCGGACAAGTAGGTTTTTCTCTTCATACCTTAATTTTTTTGACGTTGGTTCCTCAAGGCTTGCGGAACTTGAAGGCGGTTTCTCCTAACTTAATAATGTAATATGTGTGGTCGGGAAGCGTGCTGACGTCAATCGCTTCGTCGGATTTCGCGTGCTTCATGAGCCGGCCGTCGATGCTGTAGATGCTGACGTTGCTGCCTGCGGGAGCATTCGTCAGGTGCAGGATGTCCTTGGCAACCACGATGCCGGGCTTGGTCACGCCTGTCGGAATCTCTATGTCGAAGTGGGCGCGACGGACACCGCCTATGGTGACGCCGCTTGTCAGTACTACGGCGAAGGTGGAGTCGTCGTCGGCTGCGGCCAGGCAAAGCACGTCGCCCATCGCCACACACTCGCCGCCGTCGGTGATGAGGCACCACACGCGCTCTTCTCCCCACAGGGGAAGCAGCAGGGGCAAAGTCAGTAGGAGCAGGATTACTTTCTTCATGTTTTGTATCTCATTGTGTCGTGTTTTCAAACGTCACGTGGGTAAAATGAAATTATTACGTGTAATATTTCAAATATCACGTGGGTAAAATGAATTTATCACGTGGGTAAATTTCAAACATCGTGTGCCGCGTTTGCCAATCAGACCAATCGTTTGATATGACGTGGCTTAGGTAGATGCCTCTATCCATTGTAGATGAGCAGGGTTTGCCCGAGGTAAGTGACGCGGTATCGGTAGAGCGGCCGGCCTTGGGGACCGTCGGCGATGTTGCCGATGTCGTTGAGGTTGTATGTCCGTCCGCAGCTGTTGCACTTGGCATAGCCGCCGGTGCGCAGCTGAAGTGGCTTTGTGATGTTGTAATTCTGGTAGCAGTTGCTGCAGGCGCGGTCGTAGCAAACGACCCCGGCGACGTCCGAGCCAATCTCGGGAATAGAGAGGCGCCCCACGATGTATCCGCTCAGGCCGAGCGAATAGCCGCTGTATCCCACCAGTCCCACGATGTTGATGGCGGAGGTGTGGTTCGCGGCGTCGGTAAAGATGAAACGCTGTCCGTCGCTTGTTATGGAGCAGAACTCGCCCATGCTCTCGCAGCAGGTGTAGAGCACAGGCGCCTGCAAGACGTTCTCCACGCTGAGGTGCGCGGGCAGGTTGCAGTACTTGTTGCTCACTTCTCCCTCCTTGCAGGAGCAAAGCAGAATGGCTGCCATCAATATGCTCCACAGGGAGACTCTGTGTATGCCGAGTTTATTCATCGTTCGCAAGTTTCTTTTCCGCCTCTTCTGCCTTTTCGAAATGGAAACTGTCCCAAGTCTTCTCGAAGAGCGCGGCGATTTCCTTTGTGCAGAGATTGCCGATGCTGCCCTCGTGGCTGTGCCTGACCTCCTTCTTCGGAACGAAGCGTCCCGCCTCGATGTCCAGCCCTACCTTCTTGTAGGCGTCGCGGAAAGGCATGCCCTCGGCTGCCAGTCGGTTCACTTCCTCCACGGAGAACATCAGGTCGTAGCGCGCATCGTCGAGGATATGTTCGTTCACCTCGAGCCGACTTATAATGTAGGTCGCCATCTGCAGGCACTCCCTCAACTCCTGGAAAGCAGGCAGGAAGACCTCCTTTATGATTTGAAGGTCGCGGAAATAGCCGCTCGGCAGGTTGTTCATGATGAGCGTAACTTGCTGAGGCAGGGCTTGAATCTTGTTGCACTTGGCACGTGTCAGTTCGAAAACATCCGGGTTCTTCTTGTGAGGCATAATGCTCGAGCCGGTCGTGCACTCCTTTGGCAATTTGATGAAACCAAAGTTCTGACTGTTGAAGAGGCATGCGTCGAAGGCCAACTTGCTGACGGTTCCTGCTATTCCAGCCAAGGCGAAAGCCACGTTGCGCTCAGTCTTGCCGCGTCCCATCTGAGCATAGACCACGTTGTAATCAAGGGAATCGAAGCCCAGCAACTCAGTCGTCATCGTCCTGTTCAAGGGGAACGACGAGCCGTAGCCCGCGGC
>JAGCNZ010000083.1 GCA_017645655.1 Bacteroidaceae bacterium
ATCCCTGAAACAAACTCCATACGGGCTCAGGCTGAGGACCACGGCTACCACTTCCTCATCCTCGAAACAAGAGGCTCGGAATGGATTCCCCTTGAATACCTCTCCTTAAAGTCCTTCGTCAACGGAAAGAAGACATACTTTGACGGCATTGGTTCAGCGCCTTAGGGGCGCGCCTCGGTGCTAAAGCATCCGAGAGTCTCCAAAAGGCAAAAGATAGAACATATGTTAGTTTGGTTTCAAAAGTTAATAAATTGGCGCCTTCCTGCTGCTGCGTTGCGAAATGCGGCAGCAGATTCCTGTCGTTTTAACACTACTCGGCCTTTGCTCCTACATGAAGGAGCAATCGCTCTTACATGAAGGAGCAATTGATTCTACATGTAGGAGCAACAAACTTAACAGCATATCCCTGGCAACAAAGCTAATGAAACAAGACGATGAAAAAAGTAATGTCAATCTTGATAGCTGCGCATCTTTAAGAATCTTTAACGCCATTTCGTGCAACATTTTGCGAAGCTATGCGTAATATAATATAACTGAAGTTTCGGAAGTAGTTAAGTAGTCAGTAGTTAAGTAGTTAAGCCAATACCATATTCGCGTGAAGCAAACAGCCAAAACATTTGGCTTAACTACTTAACTCCTTAACTCCTTAACTACAAAGGAAGTAAAACTCCCGAAAGTTAAATAATATAAGGTAACCACATCTACACATGAACAAGCTCATCATCACCTTCCTGCTCGCCCTCTTCGGCATGGCAGCTTACGGCCAAACAGACTCGACAAAGACGAAGAAGCGGGACCTAAGTGTCTATGCCTCTGTTGCTGACCACTTGACGCACGAGGGCATCGACAGCCTGAAAGCGACACTCCTCCGTGCTGCCGACAGCAGTTTTGTCGATACTGTCCACGTGGAAAGCTATAAATACGACGACAAGCTCCACACATATGTCGATGCAAGCATCAAGGAGGCAGGCAAGTACCTGTTGCGCCTCGAAGCAAAGGGCTACCAGACACGCTTTGCTCCCCTCGACATCACGAAGATGTACAAGCGCGAAAGCTACCGCGAGCTGAAGCCCATCTACCTGCATCGAGTCCCGAAGGCAAAGACGCAAAGCCTCATGTTGGACGGTGATTCCACCACCATCATGGATGAACTTGTGGTGAAAGCCACGAAGCTGAAGTTCTACATGGACGGCGACACGCTGGTCTATGACGCGGATGCCTTCTCGATGGCAGAAGGGTCGATGCTCGATGCGCTCATCAAAAAGCTGCCGGGCGTAGAGTTGAAAGGCGGCGGAGAGATAACGGTGAACGGCCGCAAAGTGGATGCCTTGCTGCTCAACGGCAAGGACTTCTTCGACAGCGACCGCGAACTGCTCCTCGACAACATGCCGTCCTACATGGTGAAGGACATCCGAAGTTACGAGCGGACACCCGACAACGTGAAGGGCACCATTCGCGAGAAGACGACACAGAAAGAGATGGTGATGGACGTGCGACTGAAGCGCGACTACAACACGGCGTGGCTTGCGAATGCGGAAGGCGGCATAGGCAAGCGCTTCGGCAGTCAGGAGGACTTCGGAGAGACGACAAAAGCACCTCCCTTCCTCGGGCGAGCCTTTGCCATGCGATACTCCACAAACTCGCGCATCGCACTCTTCGCCAATGTCAACAACCTGAGCGACTACCGCACACCAGGCGAGAAAGGCGAGTGGTCGCCACTAAGACAGGAGCGGGGAATCACGACGAGCTACACCTTGGGAGCCAACGGTCTTTATGAGAAGGGCGAAGACTTCCGCTATCAGGGCAGCATCAAGGGAACCTACGCCGACACCAAAGAAGCCAACCACACCGCGAGCGAGACCTTCCTCGAAGGCGGCAACACCTACGGACGCTCGTTCTTCACGCGCCGCAGCTACGACGCTCGCCTGAACACGGGCCATGAAGTACGTCTGCGAAAGCCTGGCACATTATGGGAAACCTTCAAGGACATATACTTCCATAACGAGGTTCGGCTGGAATACCTGCACTGGTCGAACTACTCCAACTCCGCGAGTGCAACGCTGGCAGAGGACGTGGCAGAGGGCTGGGGCAAGGCATGGATGGACAGCCTGATGACGCCATACGCGGGGAACCTGCTGCGCCGCTATGCCCTCAACCGCGACACCTCGCGTCGGCACGGCACGGGTCGCCACATCGACATTAACGACTATGGCTTCTTCAGCGTCAGTCCTGCCCACAACGACTACATCAACTTCTCGCTCAACTACAGCTATTACTTCCGCGACAGGTACGAGGATGTCTTCGAGCACTACCTGCTGGACTACCCCAAAACTGATGCTGCATCCGACTTCAGGAACCGTTATCGGCCCAACATCGACCGCACACACAACTTCAGCCTTACTCCCGAACTGTCTTTCGCCCTCGACCAAAAGCACAACCACAACATCGAGTTCTCCGACAGATTCTCTTATAATAATAATGAAAGCAACAGGAGCCTCTACCTGCTGAACATGATGGAAGAATGGGCGAACACAGAGCTGCATCCTCTCGGCACGTTGCCTTCGACAGAGGAAATGCTGCGGACACTCGATGCAGACAACAGCCAGCGCTCGCACAGCAAGACCGTCAACAACTCACCAAGCATAGGCTATGGCTTCTACCACTACAGCGACTCAACAGGGACATCGAACAACTTCAACGCCAGCCTCTCGCTGCCCATCATCCATGAGACGCTCGACTATTGGCAGGGCACACAGGTCGATACCACAATGAGCCGCCGCACCACCAGTCTGTCGGCAAGCCTGTACTTCTCTCACTACCACAGAAAGACCAACCGAAACATTTGGGCCGGCTATCAGACGAACGTCTCGCAACCATCCATGCGCAGCCTGCTCAACATCCGCACCGATAGCGACCCGCTCAACATCCAACTCGGCAATCCCGACCTTCGCCCTTCGCGCAGCCACAGCATCTACGGCAACTATCGCGAGAAGCTGCGTCGCACCTTGGTCAATGCCTCGTTCAACTTCGACATCACACAGGATGCCGTTGCCACCGCCGTGTTCTACGACAAGCAGACAGGCGTGCGGACAAGTACGCCGCAGAACATCGACGGCAACTGGAACACCAACGCTTCTGCCGGCGTTGATTTTCCGCTCGACCACAAGGAACGCATTCGCCTCAAGCAGAAGTTTACCCACAGACACAGTCATAGCGTCGATTTGATGAACAATGCCCGAAGCGTCGTGGCATCCAACTACTTCGACGATGAGCTTTCTCTCTCGTGGAAGCCTACCGACAAGCTTGACTTCACGGCCAAAGGCGACCTCCACTATCAACGTTCCACCAGCGCTCGGGCGGACTTCACGCGAATCAACGTCTTCGACTTCGACTACAGCCTCGCCGCACAAATCGAGCTGCCCTGGAACTTCCAACTCGCCACCGACCTCACCATGTACTCGCGCAGAGGCTACAGCGACGCGACGATGAACACCAACGAACTCGTCTGGAACGCCCGCCTTACCAAGCGACTCATGCACGGCAACCTGCTCCTGCAGCTCGACGGCTTCGACATGCTCGGCCAGCTCTCCAACGTCCGCCACACCATCAACGCGCAAGGCCGCACCGAAACCTTCTACAATGTCCTGCCCTCCTACGCCCTCTTCCACGTCACATGGCGCTTGAACAAGAAGGCGAAGTCAGAGGAGAACAAGGAAATGAGAGAATAAGAGAATAAGAAAATAAAAAAATAAAAAGAATATAATGAAACGAGCAATCATCACCATCATGCTTGCCCTGGCTGCAATAGCAGGAAGGGCACAAGATGCAATATTCAGATTGGAGGGTGACATCGGCAAGCCGGAGTATTCGGGGATAGTGCATATCATCGACTTGCTGACGAGCGACACCATTGCTGCAGTTCAAGTGGAAGATGGCGTGATACAACCTGTCGAAGGGAACTTTGATGCAATACGAATGTGCAGAATTGTGGCAAAGGGCGGAAGTTTCATGCGATACACGCTCTTCATCGACAAAGGTACGACGCGCATGGACGGCTTGGACGAAGACGGACAACTTCGCCTGAGCGGAACGCCTGTTACCGATGACCTCAACCGCTTCAACCTTGCCATCAGGCAAAATGTGGAGGAACTGAGATGCGGCAAAAGGAGTGGTGCAGAGGCAGACATCGTGGCAGACAGCCTCATCTGCGACATCATCAGTCGCCACGCAAACGATGTGCTCGGCCTGAAGATACTTACAGAAATAGCAGAAACGTCGCTTCCGCCAGACGTTTGGCTCGAGTTGCTCGGCAAGTTTAACCGGCAGTTTTACGAGAACCCGAAGCTTGCCAACTATCTTTCAAAAAAGAAGGACGAGATGGAGACACGTGCCAGGACTTGGGTCGGGAAGCGGTTCGTGGACTTCTCCGTCGAGTACGATAGCAAGACTTCTCGCCTCAGCGACTATGTTGGCAAAGGCAAGTATGTGCTCGTTGACTTCTGGGCCTCGTGGTGCGGGCCGTGCCGAGAGCAGATGCCCGACATGATTACTCTGCATCACTTGTACGAGAAGAAAGGGCTGACGGTGCTTGGCATCGCAGCATGGGACAAACCAGAAGCCACGCTGAAAGCCATCGAGGAGGAAAAGATTCCCTATCCGCAAATCATTAACTCGCAGGACATTCCTGCTTTGCTCTATGGTATCAATGCCATTCCACACACCATTCTCTTTGCTCCCGATGGGACAATCATCGCTCGAAACCTTTATGGCAACGACCTCAAAGAGAAGCTCAAAAGAATCTTTGGAGAATAAAAATCTTCATCCTCCTTTTACCCTTGCCAAGATAAGGGAAGAAATAGAAAAGCTAGTGAAGTAAAACTCACTCCGAAAATAATTAATCTATAGTAGGACTCTAGTCCCACGGTGGGACTGACAACGAGACTGCCTTTCTTATTCCGGATACTGTATCCTGGTGTGATAGACGGTGCGAAGGCGGGCACAGAGCACTTCTTTAGCTTCGGCAATCTGGCGGAAGGTGATGGCGCATTCGTCGAAGCTGCCTTCCGCTACCTGCGCGGTAACTATCTTCTCAACTAACGCGGAGATGCTCTCCTCAGTGTATTCCGTCAGGCTTCTCGAAGCGGCTTCTACGGCATCGGTCATCATCAGGATAGCCTGCTCCAAGGTTTGTGGTCTGGGGCCAGGATAGGTGAAAGCGGCACCATCCAAACTTCCATGAGGTGAGGCTTCGAGTGCCTTTACGTAGAAATAACGGGTAAGGCTCTTGCCGTGATGCGTAGCGATGAAGTCGCGGACAATGGTCGGCAGCTTATATCGGTCGGCAAGCTTCAAGCCCTTTTCTACGTGCTGAATAATAATTTGTGCGCTGCGCTCGAAGGGCATGCCGTCGTGTGGGTTCACACCGTTCTGGTTCTCGGTGAAAAAGACAGCGTTCTCGAGTTTTCCGATGTCGTGATATAGGGCTCCGGTGCGGACGAGCTGTGCCCTCGCTCCCAATCTGTTGGCAACCTCTGCTGCGAGATTTGCGACCTGCAGGCTATGGTTGAAGGTGCCGTTAGCTTCCTCGGAGAGGCGTCGCAGAAGGGGATTGTTGACGTTCTGCAACTCGACAAGCGTCACGATACTGGTGAAGCCGAAGATGCGCTCGATGGGGATGAGCAGCAGATAGACAAGCATCGAGAGCACACCGGCAACGGTCAGGTAGATGTATGGCCAGCGACTCATCACATGTCCTCCATCGGCTGTTCCTCTCACAAACTCGAGACAAAGATAGGTCAGCAAGCTCACAAGAGTAAAGAGAACTGCTGCCCGGAAAAGTTCATAGCGCTGTGAGAGTTCGCGAAGGGAGTATATAGCGACGAGTCCTGCCACGAGTTGTGTCACGATGAATGGGAAGGGTTGCGTCAGCACGATAGACGAGGCGAGAATCGAGATAACGTGCGTCACGAAGGCTGTCCTGGAGTCGAGGAAGATGCGAAGCACAATCGGGAGCACGCAATAGGGTACAAGATAAACGCTCGCCCACATGTGGTTCATGATGGTATATGTGATGATGGGGAAGATGAGGAAGAAAGTCATCACGAGCAACACGGTGCGAAGGCTGTCGAGGTAATCGCTTCGGAACTGCTGGAAGTAAAGAAGCAGAAGCACGACCAAGATGGTAGCAAAGACGATGCGACCTCCGAAGCGCGACAAACGCTCCTTTGCCGTCAGGGTGTGCTCCTTCTGGTGCTGCTCCCAGGAAAGCAGGATGCCCATCACCTCGTCATCCACAATCTGTCCCTTATCCACAACCTTCTGTCCTTGCAGCACAACACCTTTGGTGCGAACCAGCCGGCTATCCACCTCCTGTCGCTGCTGAGCACTTTTCTCGGCATCGTAAGCGAGGTTCGGCTTGACGTATTTCATCAGGTCGAGCCCATGCAGGCGGCTATGGCTGAAGCGCGCGCTGTCCTCTTCGTGGACGAGATATTCATAGGCAGTCTTCTCGGTAAAGAGCTGACCGAAACTGCGACCGTTCGACTCGTTGTCGTGATAGACGCGCACCCTTTGGGGCCTCTCCGCCTCGAAATGCGCCATCTCCTCTCCCGAAAGGATGCCTATGGAATAGATGTGCTGAAGTTTTTCGCGCAAATGGGGCTGATAGTAATAAGGCGTGCCCTGCATGGCGAGCGAGTTGAAGTCTTGTCGGAAAGCCTCCAACTGTTTCTCCATGACATCTGCATCCTGACGGAAATAAGGCTCGTAGAACTGCTTGAGGCTGTCTTGTTCACGCAGGATTTGCTCGGTCGACTTCAGGATGGGAAAGCTGTCTTGTGCAATGAAGGCATCTTCTTCCCATGGCTCACCTTGCTGGTAATGATAGGAAGCGCTGTTTCCTCGCGGCATGAACACGACCAGAATGGCTATCGCGATAAGAGAGAACAACACGCGATAAAGGTAAGCCCGCAGGCTCAGTTTGTGTTTATGATTGTATCGGCTCATCTTTCATTTACCATTTTATCATTTACCCTTTACTATTGTAATTCTGCGCAAAGATACGAAATAATTCTTAATTCTTCTTTCTTAATTCTTATTTTCTTTGTACTTTTGCACAGAAATGGCAAATGATTAAATGGTAAATGGTAAATGATTAAATGGTAAATGATAATATGAATTATGAATTGAAGAAGGTGCGCGTCCGTTTCGCTCCAAGTCCAACAGGACCATTGCATATTGGCGGTGTTCGTACTGCACTCTACAACTACCTTTTTGCCCGTCAACACGGCGGCGACCTCATCTTCCGCATTGAGGATACCGATTCAGGCCGTTTCGTACCAGGCGCAGAAGAGTATATCATCGAGTCTTTCAAGTGGCTCGGCATCAAGTTCGACGAGGGTGTGAGCTTCGGCGGACAGCACGGACCGTATCGACAGAGCGAACGTCGCGATATATATAAGAAGTATGTGCACGAGCTTCTTGACAATGGGAAGGCCTACATCGCCTTTGATACACCCGAAGAACTCGACGCGAAACGTGCTGAGATAGAGAACTTTCAGTACGACGCAAGCACGCGAATGCAAATGCGCAACTCGTTGACCTTGCCCAAGGAAGAGGTCGAGAGACTCATCGCAGAAGGTCATCAGTACGTCGTTCGCTTCTTCATCGAGCCTGGCCGTGATGTCATCGTGGACGACATCATTCGTGGCGAGGTTCGCATCAACAGCAGTATTCTGGACGACAAGGTGCTCTACAAGAGTGCCGACGAACTGCCGACCTACCATCTCGCCAACATCGTGGACGACCACTTGATGGAAGTCACCCACGTCATTCGCGGCGAGGAATGGCTTCCGAGCGCTCCGCTTCATGTCCTCCTCTACGAAGCTTTCGGTTGGGAAGACACGATGCCTCGCTTTGCGCATCTGCCTCTTCTGCTCAAGCCGATTGGTAACGGCAAGCTCAGCAAGCGCGATGGCGACAAACTCGGCTTCCCTGTCTTCCCGCTCGAATGGCACGACCCGAAGAGCGGAGAGGTGAGCAGCGGATATCGCGAAAAGGGTTATCTGCCCGAAGCCGTCGTGAACTTCCTCGCCTTGCTTGGTTGGAATCCCGGCAACGATCAGGAAGTGATGAGCCTCGACGAGATGGTTCAGCTCTTCGACCTCAGCAAATGCTCCAAGAATGGCGCAAAGTTCGACTACATCAAAGCGGCTTGGTTCAACCATCAATACCTCCTCAAACAGCCCGACGAAGCTTGGGTTCCCGCTTTCGACAAGGTGCTCCGCGAGCAAGGCATAGAGGCAACACCCGAGCAGGAAGCCGAAGTGGTTCGCATGATGAAGCTGAAAGTCATCGAATATACCGACGGACAAGGACAGAAGCACAAGCGCAACATCAGCTTCGTCAGCGACCTCTGGCCTTTGACGCGCTTCTTCTTCGTCGCTCCGACGAGTTTCGACCAGGAAGACAAGTTCGTTCGCAAGAACTGGAAAGAGGAAACGGCAGACGAGATGAAGCAACTCGCCGAACAACTCGCCAGTTTGAATGACTTCTCAGTCGAAAGCCAGAAAGCACTCGTCGATGCTTGGGCGAGCGAGACCGGCATCAAGCCTTGGAACGCTTGGCGCATCTGTCTCGTTGGCGAGGGACAAGGTCCCGACATGTACGAGCTGGCTGCTTTCCTCGGAAAAGACGAGACGCTTCGCCGCATGAAATTCGCCATCGAAAAACTTGGCTAAGGTAAATTCAAAATTTAACGTGTTAAGTTGACCAACATCACGTGTTAAGTTGGCAAAGATAACGTGTTAAGTTTGGCAAGATAACTGGGGGGCGTTAAAGGCCCCAAAAGGATAAAGAAAAAGAGAGACGCAATTAAGCGTCTCTCTTTCTTGTTTTGTTCTGACTGGTTTGGCTTATCCGAGATAGGAGCGGAGCAGGCTGTTGCGGCTGCCGGCACGCAGTTTGCGGATGGCTTTCTCGCGGATTTGGCGGACACGTTCACGGGTAAGCCCGAACGTCTCGCCAATCTCTTCGAGCGTCATCTCTGGCTGGTTGTTGATGCCGAAGCTGCGTTCGATAATCTGCTTCTCGCGTTCGTTCAGGACGCCCAAAGCACGGTCAATCTCGGTCGAAAGGCTTTCGCTAACCAAACCTTTGTCGGCCATAGGTGAATCGGTATTGACCATCACATCCAAAAGGCTGTTTTCTTCGCCTTCGATGAAGGGAGCATCCACGCTGACATGACGGCCACTTGCACGCAGGGAGTCGCTTATCTTCTCGGGCAACTCGTTGACAAGTTCCGCCAATTCATCGGCACTCGGCTTGCGCTCGTATTCCTGTTCGAACTTTGTCATTGCCTTTGTGATCTTGTTCACGGCACTTACCTGATTGAGGGGCAAGCGAACGATACGGCTCTGCTCGGCGAGGGCTTGCAGGATGGTCTGGCGAATCCACCAAACGGCATAGGAGATGAACTTGAAGCCTCTGGTTTCGTCGAACTTCTCGGCTGCCTTAATCAGACCAACGTTACCCTCGTTGATGAGGTCAGGAAGGGAAAGTCCCTGGTTCTGATACTGCTTGGCCACGCTGACGACGAAGCGCAGGTTGGCTCGCACCAGTTTGTCGAGAGCCCGGCGGTCGCCTTTTCGTATCCTCTGCGAGAGCTCTACTTCCTCCTCAACGGGAAGCAATTGCTCACGTCCAATCTCTTGTAGATACTTGTCGAGCGACGCACTGTCACGACTGGTGATGCTTTTTGTGATTTTAAGTTGCCTCATATACCTTAATGTTTCTTTCAAAGAATTAGTGGGCAAATATAGGACTTTTTCATAATATATTTAACGTAAAAGTGCTAAAAGATGTGAAAAAGATGCAAAAACGCACAAACTTTTGCAATTTAGCGCCTTATTTTTCACTTTTCACTTTTTGTTGTACCTTTGCCACGAAATATGACTTAACTAACTGCAAAAGGTTTAACACTAAAATAAAACAATTATGAGTACACTTGCTATTATCATTCTTGCAGTCGTTGCCGTGATAGTTCTTTGGGTTATCGGCATCTACAACAACCTCGTAACCTTGCGCAACAATCGCGAAAACGCTTTTGCCAACATTGATGTTCAGCTGAAGCAGCGTTACGACCTCATCCCTCAGCTCGTAGCTACCGTGAAGGGATATGCCGCTCACGAGAAAGAAGTGTTCGAAAAGGTGACATCCGCTCGCACAGCAGCCATGAGTGCAACTAACATCAACGACAAGATTGCAGCAGAAAAGGAACTGACAAACGCTATGCTCAACCTGAAGGCTGTGGCAGAGGCTTATCCTGACCTGAAGGCTAACCAGAACTTCATGCAGCTGCAGACTGAGATCAGCGACATCGAGAACAAGCTTGCAGCCGTTCGTCGTTACTTCAACAGCGCAACGAAGGAACTCAACAATGGCGTACAGCGCTTCCCCGCAGTCCTCTTCGCTGGCATGTTCGGTTTCCACAAAGAGCCGCTCTTCGACGTGGGCGAGGCAGAACGCGTAAACATGGACAAGGCACCGGAAATCAAATTTTGAATTCAGTGAAAAGTGAAAAGTGAAAAGTGAAAAATCATAGTTACCCTTTGACCATCGAGGAGTCAGTGCAATACGTTTGAAACCTATCTAATTCTTATTTTTCACTTTTCACTATTCACTTTTCACTAAAGTTCTACGAACTATGAATTACGTTGGCATCCATACGCAACAGGTTCGCAACAACTTCAAGAGCATGTTGCTGCTCATCCTCTTTCCCTGCATCATCCTCGCCATCGTGTATACCTTCGTGGCATTCATGAACATGCGAGAGGTGTACGACGGATACGGAGGTTCGCGTCTCACTTTCGATGCAATGGCGACCAACGAAGCTTTCCTCTACACCATTCCTTGGGTTGTGGGAATCGTGGGCATCTGGTTCATGATATCCTACTTCTCGAATGCCAGCATGGTGAGGAATGCAACGGGAGCAAAGCCTCTGGAGCGTCGTGAGAACCCACGCATCTACAACATCGTGGAGAACCTTACCATGACTTGCGGAATGCCGATGCCAAAGATAAACATCATCGACGACCCGCAGCTCAACGCCTTTGCCAGCGGAATAGACGAGAAGAGCTACACCGTAACGGTCACCACAGGCATCTGCGACCGACTGAACGACGACGAGCTGGCAGGCGTAATAGGTCACGAACTGACGCACATCCGCAACCGCGACACACGCCTGCTCATCATCAGCATCATCTTCGTAGGCATCATGAGCACAGCGCTCAGCCTGGCAGTTCGTATGCTTTGGAACACCTTCATCTATGGAGGAGGCAATCGTCGCACCAGTCGCGACGGCAAGAACGGCGGCTCAGTCATTGCCGTCATTCTCGTCGCCATCGTACTGGCTGCAATAGGCTACTTCTTCACCCTGCTCACACGTTTTGCCATCAGTCGCAAGCGCGAGTACATGGCCGATGCAGGCGGTGCTGAGCTTTGCGGCAACCCTCTTGCTTTGGCTTCTGCTCTTCGCAAGATAAGTGGCGACCCTGGGCTCGGCAGCGTTGACCGCGAGGATGTGGCACAGCTCTTCATCGTGAAGCCCGTCGCCTTCAAGAGCGAGTTCACAAACATGATGAGCAAACTCTTCAGCACGCACCCAAGCATCGAGAGCCGCATCGCATACCTTGAGCAATTCTAATTGCCAAATAACAAAATAGTAAATAAATTGTAAATAGTAAATAGTCAAATAGTAAATGGCTAAGTTGAATTTTGTAGAAGAACTGAAATGGCGTGGCATGATTCACCAGATGATGCC
>JAGCNZ010000084.1 GCA_017645655.1 Bacteroidaceae bacterium
GGTCGGAAGGCTTGAAGTTGTAGTTGTTTCGATTGATATAGACAATGGCGTCGAATGCCCAGTTCTTTGTGGGTGCCCATCGCATGTACGCCTGATAGTCGAGGAAGTTGGGCTTGTACTCGCCCTTTGTCTCGAGGCTGCCGAGCATGTATTGGTTGGTCTTGTAGCGCAAGCCATTAGAGAAAGAGAACTTCTTCTTGCCGTAGCCCACGTATACATTTGCGCCAAGCAGACTGGCGGCCACGGATGCTTCGAGCCTTTCTGGGTGAGCGTAAGTGATGTCGAGCACGCTGGACATCTTGTCGCCATACTTTGCCTCGAAGCCGCCGGCAGAGAAGTTAATCTTCTCCACCATGTCGCTGTTGATGACGGAAAGTCCCTCCTGCTGTCCGCTACTGATGAGCATGGGACGATAAACCTCTACACCGTTGATGTAGACGCAGTTCTCGTCGAACGAACCACCACGAACATTGTACTGACTGCTCAGCTCGTTATGGGTGCTGACACCTGCTTGCGTTGCCACAAGTTCCTCCACCGCATTGCCGCTCGTCGAGGGCATTCGCTTCAGGTCCTTCTTGTTGAGCTCTTGCATCGAACCCATCTGTCGGCGAGTTTCCGCGACAGTTACTTCGGAGAGCTCTTTTCCGCTCTCTCGCATCACGATATTGAGCGTCAGGTTGCCTTGAGGTTTCTTGAGGACGCGCCTTCGTGTCTCGTAGCCTATCATGCTGTAAATGACCACGACACTATCGGCTGTATGGAAGGAGAGGTTGTATGTTCCGTCGAGCGCAGCAGTAGTGCCGAACGGCTGACCCTCGATGCGAACCTGACACAAAGATACCGGGTCTTGACTTTCATCAACAACCTTTCCCTTCAGGTGCACGCGAGCGGTATCAGCCTGCTGCTCTTCCTCTTGAGCAGATACGTTCATTATGCCCCAAAAGAGAGGCAAAAGAAGCAATAAGAAACGTTTCATCTTATATAATAACGTTAAAAGTGTCGATTTATTGTGATGCTTTTCACTTTTCACTTTTCACTTTTTTGTTGTACCTTTGCAAAGCAAAAGATAGAAACGATGGAAAAGTTCAGTGAATTAATCAAGTTACGCCGCAGCCACAGAAGCTTTACGGAAGAGTTGCTGGATGGTGAGGATGTGAAGCTGCTTCTTCGGGCTGGTTTGATGGCTCCGAGCAGCAAAGGACTGCATAGTTACGAGTTCGTGGTGGTAGAGGACAAGCAAATGCTCTCTGCCTTGAGCCAGAGCAAAGCCGTGGGAAGTGACTTCCTTTCGGGCGCTCCTCTGGCTATCGTCGTGCTTGCTGACCCCAGGATAAGCGATGTTTGGATAGAAGATGCCTCAGTTGCAGCCACTCATATCCTGCTTCAAGCCGAAGACCTCGGCCTTGGAGCTTGCTGGATACAGCTGCGTGACAGGCAAGATGCGGAGGGGCAGCCGACGGAAGAAATCGTGAAGTCGCTCCTAAATATCCCCGATGAAATGAGAGCCGTCTGCATGATTGCCGTCGGACATAAAGGGATGGAACGCAAGCCGCAAAACGAAGACCGACTGAAATGGGAGCGCGTACATATCGGACAGTACTGATTGGAGCGGGCAATGTGGCGAGTTTCCTGAGGGACAATATCAAGCCGCCTTTCGAGCTGACCTGTGTTGGTGGACGCCAGAGAACGTGCCTCATTCCGCAGGACGCTGACCTTTACATCATTTCTGTAAGTGACAGGGCGATACGTTCTGTTGCTGAGGAACTTAAAGACGTCGAAGGTCTTGTGGTTCATACGGCAGGAAGCGTGGCAATGAATGTGTTGTCTCAAAGGAGACGAGGCGTGCTCTATCCCCTGCAAACCATCTCTAAAAAACGTCAGATTCCTGCCTCGCGCGTACCTTTTTATATAGAGGCTTCAGAGGAGCAGGACGCTGAGTTGCTTTGCCTGCTTGCCGAAAGCATGGGGAGCAAAGCGGAGCAGATGGATAGCGAGCGCAGGAAGTACTTGCACCTCGCTGCCGTCTTCTGCTGCAACTTCGTGAACCGCCTCTACGGCCTCACTGCCGACTTGCTCGAAGAGCACAACATACCTTTCTCCGTAATGCTGCCGCTCATCCACGAGACTGCGGACAAAATGGACGAACTCACACCCAGCGAAGCCCAAACAGGTCCGGCTGTCCGATGGGACGAGGCTGTTATGGCACAGCAAATGGCACTTCTCGACGACGAGCAAAAGCTTCTCTATCAATTACTTAGCAAAAGCATACACGATGATAAACTACGACTTGACAAAGATTAAGGCACTCGTCTTCGATGTGGATGGCGTTTTGAGCGCAAGCACAATCAATGTCGACACCAACGGCGACTTCCTTCGCACCACCAATGTTAAGGACGGATATGCCTTGCATCTTGCAGCGAAGCAGGGTCTTATCGTTGCCATCATCACCGGTGGAGGCGAGGAGTCAATAGCCCTTCGATACGGCAGAATCGGTATGGAGGACATTTACCTGAGCAGTTCCAACAAGACAGAACGGCTCCAGATGCTGCTCGAGAAGTACAACCTCGCAAGGGAAGAGGTCCTTTATATGGGCGATGATATCCCAGATTACAATGTTATGAAGCAGGTCGGACTGCCATGTTGCCCTCGGGATGCTGCTCCGGAAATACGAGACATCAGTCTTTACATCAGTCATTTAGACGGTGGCAAGGGTTGCGTTCGCGATGTGATAGAGCAAGTGATGAAAGCTCAAAAGAAATGGATGGCAGACGAAAAAGCGTTTTGTTGGTAAAGACCCCTAACTCCCTTTAGGGGGAACTAATATTCAAGGCACATTAAACAATGAAGATAATCTTAGCAAGCAACTCTCCTCGCCGCAAGGAACTCCTTTCAGGACTGGGTCTCGACTATGAGGTTCGCACGCTTCAAGGCCTCGATGAAAGTTATCCGGAAGGCCTTTCGATGGAGGAGATTCCGCAATTTATCAGTCGAAAGAAGGCAGCGGCATACACTCTCAAACCCGATGAACTGCTCATCACAGCCGATACCATCGTGTATCTCGAAGGCGAAGTGCTGGGCAAACCAGCCGATGAGGCTGAGGCAAAAGAGATGCTTCGCAAGCTTTCGGGCAAGACGCATCAGGTCGTGACGGGAGTGACACTTACTTATTTAAATGAAGAATTAAGAATTAAGAATGAAGAATTAAAGGTGAGCAATGAAAACACTTCGGCGGTAGCAGATTCTTCACTCTTCACTCCTCACTCTTCATTCTCGTTTGCTTCCGTCTCCCAAGTCACCTTTGCCCAACTCTCGGAAGCAGAAATCGACCATTACGTCACGAAGTATCGCCCCCTCGACAAGGCCGGAGCATACGGCATACAAGAGTGGATTGGCTACATCGGCGTGACTGCCCTCGAGGGTTCCTACTTCAACGTGATGGGACTGCCCGTTCAGCGACTCTATTCCGAAATGAAAAAACTTAATTTGATATGAACCGCAAATACATTTTTCTTTGCCTATCGCTGGCATTTATCTGTTCCTGCTCGAAGCACGACTACACCTCCTATTGCCCGACATGGAAGGGATTCACCTACAAGACGGGCAGCTATCCCAATTACGTTCAAGGCAATCCCAGAAATGTTGTCCTGCTTCCCGGCGACTCCATCCATTTGACAGCGCATCAGGACCAGAAGGGACACCTCATCAATGCAACGTATTACACATGGACAATCTGTTACGATACGCTCGACGCGAATGGCAACAGGTCGCATGCCAACAAGACGTACAGCAAGCGCACTAACTACGACGGATACCTTGACGGCAGCGACGACCCCGTCTGCCACATGAAACTGCCCGCAAATGCCCTGCCCACGGAACCCCTGAAGCCTGACACAATCAGGTTTGTTGCCCGCTTTGATTACAGCGCGCAGGGTGTGATAGTCGAGAACGGCAACATCGTGGAGAACACCTCCTACAGCGGTCGCATCACGCCCTCGAGCGGTCCCACAGGCGGCGGCGCAGCAGGCAACTTCTACTTCACCGTGCCTAATTGAAAAACATCACGTGGGTAAAATAGAATTATCACGTGTAATATTTCAAATATAACGTGGATAAAATGAATTTATCACGTGGGTAGTTTTCCGACTTCACGTGCATCATAAAAGAACGCCGCAGGCGAGGGCTGTTTTCCCGCTTGCGGCGTTTCTCTTTTTCCTGAAGTAAGACGTCCTCTTTCCTGAAGGAAGAAAATCTACGTCCCGAGGTAGGTCGGTTATTCCTTCTTGCCTTCGCCTTCTTCCTTTCCCTTTTCGGGAGGCGGCGGCACGGTGTTGTCGGACTTTCCTTTGCCGGTGAGACTCTCTATTTTGTTGAAGACGGAACCTCCTTTGGAAGGGCCGGTCTTCGCATTGTCGACGCGTCGGAAATTGTCGGTGCGCTTCGACGTGTCCTGTTTCCTGTCGCCCGCTTCCTTCTTTCGGTCGTCTTCCTTCTTCTCTTCCTTCTTCTCGTCTTTTTCGTCCCTGCCCTCGAAGCCCTTCATATCACGCTCCTCCTTCGACTGACGCTCGGCCTGTTCGCGTTTCTCGGCCTTCTCCTGGCCCTCTTCCTGCTGCGCCTCTTCCACTTCTTCCTTGATGGGAGCGGCTTTCTCCTCAGGCATGTCGAAGAGTTTGTAGGTGGTTCTGAGCACTTTGAACTCGGTTCGGCGGTTCAGGGAGTGGCATATCTCCTGCTTCTCTTCGTCCTCGAGTGCCATGATATACGCTTCCGTCAGGGTGTCGCCCTCGGTGAGGAAGTCGTATGTGGCTGCAATCCTGCGCGTTACAATCTTGGGGCGCTTCTCTCCGTAACCTTTCGGGGAGAGTCGCAACGTGTCGATGCCATGCTCGATGAGGTAGTTTACGACGCTTTCGGCTCGCCTTTGGGAGAGCTTTTCGTTGTACTCGTCTGCCCCGCGGAAGTCGCAATGCGCGGCCAGTTCGATGGTGACGTTGGGGTTCTCGTTCAGGAGTACGACCAGGCTGTCGAGGGCAACGGTGGAGCTGTCCAACAGCGCGGCGGAGTCGAACTCGTAGAAGATGTTGCGGATGAGCACGGGATTCTCTATGCTTGCCAGCGGGAACTGGAGCACGTACTCCTGGCTCACGCTGCTGGTATCGACGCTTAGTTCCTCTTTATGATTGAGGTAGCCTTTGCACGTGCCCAGGAAAATATAGTTGACATTCGGCTTCACTTCCTGCTCGAAACTGCCGTCACCCCTCACACTAAGCTTGAGGTAAGTGCCGTCGTCGCCTACCATGTAGACAAGTCCTTCAGGCAGTTCGTAGCCATCCTTCTCGTAAACCCAGCCCTTGACGCTCTGAACGACCTCGGGATGTTCGAACCGCATGATGTGGTCCCACCCGCGGGCGTCGCCTCTGTTGGTGGCGAAGTAGCCTTTGTTGTGCAGCCCCTCGAAGGTCATGCCGAAGTCGTCTCCGCTGGAGTTCATGGGGTACTTGAGGTTTTCGAGCGTCCAGACGCCCAGGCTGTCCTGCTCTGCTTTGATGATGTCTAAGCCTCCCATGCCCACATGTCCGTTGCTTGAGAAGTAGAAGTCGCCGTTTGGACGGAACGCGGGGAACATCTCGTCGCCCGGTGTGTTGATGGGCCATCCCACGTTCTCCACGCCGCCAAGGCCGTGACTCGTAATGGCGATCTTCCAGATATCGAAGCCTCCTTGGCCGCCAGGCATGTCGCTCGTGAAGTAGAGCCACTGTCCGTCAGGAGAGACGGCTGGGTGCGCATAGCTGGAAAGCGTGTCCTTCGAGATTTGCAGGAGTTGCGGCTTGCTCCACGAAGCGTCGCTTCTGGCGCTGGTATATATCTGGGCATAGCGTGGATAGTCCGTGTCGTAGGTGCAGACGGTCAGGTACATTGTCTTCCCGTCCGGGGAGAAACAGCAGGCGCCCTCGTCGTACTCGCTGTTCAACTCACCCTCCGGCGCCTCCACAGGCTCCCACTTTCCCTTGTCGTCCTTCTTCGTGAAGAAGATGTCGGCACTCTTCGTTCCCGTGATACCGCTGATTTCATTGCCTTTGGCATCGTTTCTGGTGCTTGAGAAATAGAGCATGTCGCTCTCGTCGCCCAGCAGTGCCGGACTGAAATCGCTGCGCCTGCTGGTCAGGATGGGCTCCTTCTTGATGCTGTAAAGCGAGAAGGTGTTCTTCCATTTGGGAGCCAACTCGCATCCCTTCAAACCGTTCAGAGCCAAGGTATCCCCGGGAACTTTCTCGAGGAAGGCAGTGTAGGACTTGATGGCATTCTTGTAATCGCCATTCTTCTGCTGGAGCTGGCCGAGATAGAGCAACGCCATCGAGTCCGGGTAGCCGTATCGCACAGCATTCTGATACGCACCGATTGCCTTGGCGGTGTAGTTGATGCGACGATAGCACTGCGCCATCTTCCATGCTCGCTGCCCGCGTTTGTCCTTGTCTTTGGGTTGCGTGCGGGCATATGCTTTCTTGTATTCGGCTGAAGCATCAAAGTATTCTCCGATGGCATAGAACTGGTCGCCCTTCTTGACGTGCACCTCTGGAGTGCAGGCAGCCACAAGAAGTGCGAGAAGAATATATCGTAAAAGCGTCTTCATATTATATTTCAATATATATAATAACGAATAAAGACGCATTTTATTGTATGTTTGCCTGTTTGTTGTCTTTAAGGACGGAGATGACGATGTCTGAGACCATCTGCTTCAGCTCGTCGAGGAAAGTCCTTGCTTCATACTCGTGGCGTTCAATCTGGCGCAGTTTCTTCTCCCATCGTCCTGTAAGTTCTGCGCTCTTGAGCAGTTCCTCGTGAATGAGGTCGATGAGTTCGAAACCCGTCTGGGTCGGGTGAAGAGAGGAACGCTCCCTGCGTATGTAATGGCGGCGGATGAGTGTCTCGATGATGGCAGCCCTGGTGCTCGGACGCCCGATGCCGTTCTCCTTGAGCGCATCCCTGAGTTCCTCGTCCTCTACTGTCTTGCCTGCCGTTTCCATGGCTCGCAGCAAAGTGGCATCCGTGTATGGTTTCGGAGGCGTTGTCCACTTCTCGGAAAGCGACGGCACATGTGGACCGCTTTCTCCTTTCGCGAAGACAGGAAGAACAGACCCTTCGCGCCCCCCCTCTGTCTCCCCCGAGGGGGAGGAACTTGAAGCCTCCACTCGGGGAGGTTTGGTGGGGGCCATAACTCTTCGCCATCCTTCCTCGATAATCACTTTGCCCGAGGTGCGGAAGAGTATTTGCTTGTCGTCGGAGGGCTTTACTTCGCCCATTACTGTCGTGGTTTCGAACTTGCAGTCGTCGTAGAAAGCAGCGATGAAGGCTCGTGCCACGAGGTCGAACACCTTCTGCTCGAGTTCCGTGAGGCCTTGTGGAATGACGCCCGTCGGGATGATTGCATGGTGGTCCGTCACTTTTGAATTGTCGAAGACCTTCTTCGATTTGCGAAGAGGCTTGCCTCCACCAAGCGGACGGATGAGGTCGGCATAGGGAGCGACGCCAGCGAACTTCGTCTGGTAGAGGCCGTTCATCGTCTGCGGACACTTGGGATAAACATCGTCGGGCAAGAAGGTGGTGTCAACACGAGGGTAGGTCGTGACCTTTTTCTCGTAGAGGCTCTGGATGATGGAGAGCGTCTGCTCGGCCGAGAGACCGAGTTTCTTGTTACAATCCACCTGCAGTCCTGTCAGGTCGTAGAGTCTCGGAGGTGCTTCCGTGCCCTTTTTCTTTTCTACGGAAAGCACGGTGAATGGCTTGTCCTGAATGCTTTCGATGATTGATTTCCCTTCGGCCTCAGTAGCGTATTCAAGGGGTTTGTAGATGATTCCCTTGGGCTTCTGCTTCTTTCCCTTCTCTGCCGCTGCAGCAACAGCTGCGGCATCTTCGGCTTCAGCCTCTTCGTCTCTTTCAATCGCGTTGAATTTCGTGTCGCGATAAAGCGTGGAGAGCACCCACGACTGCTTGGGGACGAAGTTGTCTATCTCTCTTTGGCGTGCCACAACAAGCGCGAGGGTAGGGGTTTGCACTCTGCCCACGCTGAGTACCTGACGCTTTCCTGATGCGTATTTCTGTGTGTAGAGTCGTGTGGCGTTCATGCCGAGCAGCCAGTCACCGATGGCTCGCATGAGTCCTGCTTCGTAGAGTCCTTGGTAAGCGCTCTGGTCTTTGAGAGTCTGGAAGCCTTCCCTAATAGCTTCTTCCGTCAGGCTGTTCACCCAAAGACGCTTCACGGGACACTTCGCTCCTGCCTTCTGCATCACCCATCGCTGGATGAGTTCGCCCTCTTGCCCGGCATCGCCGCAGTTAATGATTTCATCGGCCTTTTGCATCAGTCCTTCGATGATGTGGAACTGCTTCTCAACGCCTTTGTCCTGTTTGAGCTTGATGCCGAAGCGAGGTGGTATCATAGGTAACTGCCCGAGGCTCCAGGTCTTCCACATCGGCGTGTATTCGTGCGGCTCCTTCAACTCGCACAGATGGCCGAAAGTCCACGTCACCTGATATCCGTTGCCTTCCAAGTAGCCGTCCTTCTGACTTTTGGCACCCAAGACATTCGCTATTTCGCGAGCCACTGAAGGCTTCTCGGCAATACAAACCACCATAATTTTCGATTTTGCGATTTACGATTTGTGTGCAAAGATACAAATAATTTTTCACTTTTCACTTTTCACTTTTCACATTTTTTCGTACCTTTGCATCAATTATGGAGCCACTCATCTCTTTCATCATCACCTATCACAACGAACCTGAAGAGTATCTGCAGGCTTGTTTGGAGAGCATCATGGCGCTTCGTCTTACCGCTGACGAGGCAGAGATTCTGTTGGTGGACGATGGCAGCGATGTGCCTCCCACCTTTGCTGGAAGGGCTGGCATTGAGTATTACCGACAGGAGCAGGCTGGTCTCTCCGTGGCTCGAAACACGGGCATCAAGCATTCCAAGGGGCAATACCTGCAATTCGTCGATGCCGACGACTACCTTTTTCCGTCGGTTTACGAGGCTGTCCTCGAGCGAATCAGGGCTGAGCAACCCGACATCGTGATGTTCAGGATGACGGAGAACCCTATCTATAAGCCTTCTGCAGAGCCGATTCGCGTCAAGGTCAAGTTCCCCGTTAAAGGCGCTCCACCAAAGGGGAGCCGTGGAGGGGGCTACTTCCTCCAGCATCGCAACCTCCGTGCCGCTGCTTGGGGCTATGCTTTCAGGCGAGAGATTCTTGGAGACCTGCGTTTCTATCCTGGCATTTTGCACGAGGATGAGCTCTTCACGCCGCAGCTTTTCCTGAGAGCCGAGACGCTTCTCGAACTCGATGCAAAAGTGTACTTCTATCGTCAGCACGATGGGACAATCACGCATTCCGACTCCCTCCTGATGGTACACAAGCGCCTTGATGACATTTCATTTATAATCAGAGAATTGCGAACGCTTGGCAAACCACTGCTTGAACGCCGCATAAGGCAGTTGACATTGGATTATCTGCAGAAGACTTGGACGTTGACACACAGCCTCCGAGAGCTTCGACGTCGTGCTCGCGAACTCAAAAAGGAAGGTTTCCTGCCACTCCCCATCCGCTGCTATTCCCCGCGCTATTTTCTAGCCAGTCTGCTGGTGTGAAAAAACTTAACGTGGGTAAATTGAATTTATCACGTGGGTAAAATGAAATTATTCCGTGGATAAAATGAATTTATCCCATGGATAGTTTTCAAACACGACTTGTCGGGTTTGTGATTTACATTAAGGGAGAAAAATATTTTCTTTTATTTGCTTTACTTTTTTTATTTTCGTACCTTTGCAAAGCAAAATATATACTTATTTCATGCAACACATCAGAAACTTCTGCATCATTGCCCATATCGACCACGGAAAAAGCACGCTGGCAGACCGCTTGCTGGAGTACACGAAGACCATTACTGTGACCAAAGGGCAGATGCTCGATGATATGGACCTGGAGCAGGAGCGCGGCATTACCATCAAGAGCCATGCCATTCAGATGGAATACACGCTCGACGGCCAGAAATACATTCTCAACCTTATCGACACGCCTGGACACGTTGACTTCAGCTACGAGGTCTCGCGAAGCATTGCGGCTTGCGAAGGCGCTCTGCTGGTGGTGGATGCCACGCAAGGCGTACAGGCTCAGACGATTAGCAACCTCTACATGGCTATCGACCACGACCTCGAAATCATCCCCGTCATCAATAAATGCGACATGCCGAACGCTATGCCGGAAGAGGTGGAAGATGAAATCGTGGACCTCATAGGTTGCAAGCACGAGGACATCATCCGAGCCAGTGGAAAGACGGGCATGGGCGTGGAGGACATCCTAAGAGCTGTCGTAGAGCGAATCCCTTCTCCGAAAGGCGACGAGAAGGCGCCTCTGCAAGCCCTCATCTTCGACTCTGTCTTCAACTCGTTCCGTGGCATCATTGCTTACTTTAAGATTGTGAATGGCACGATGAAGAGTGGGGACCAGGTGCAGTTCATCAACACGGGAAAGGAGTACAAAGCCGACGAAATCGGTGTGCTGAAGATGGATATGGTGCCTAGGCAGGTGCTACATTGCGGCGACGTGGGCTACATCGTCAGCGGCATCAAGACGGCAACAGAGGTCAAGGTTGGCGATACGATAACGACCGTTGAGAATCCTTGCAAGGAAGCCATTTCGGGTTTCGAGGAGGTGAAGCCGATGGTCTTTGCCGGCGTCTATCCAATCGAGACGGAAGACTTCGAGAACCTGCGCGCTTCGCTCGAGAAATTGCAACTCAACGATGCCAGTCTCACCTTCCAGCCCGAGAGTTCCGTAGCGCTTGGATTCGGCTTCCGATGCGGATTCTTAGGTCTGCTGCACATGGAAATCATCCAGGAAAGGCTCGACCGCGAGTTCAACATGGACGTCATCACCACCGTTCCCAACGTCTCTTACCTTGTTTACGACAAGCAGGGCGTTTGCACGGAGGTGCACAACCCGAGCGGAATGCCCGACCAAACCCTCATAGACCACATCGAGGAGCCATATATTCACGCTTCCGTCATCACGACAGCCAACTATATCGGGCCTATCATGACGCTCTGCCTGGGCAAGCGAGGCGAACTCCTGAAGCAGGAATACATCAGCGGAAACCGCGTCGAACTGCAATACGCAATGCCTCTTGGCGAAATCGTCATCGACTTCTACGACAAGCTGAAAAGCATCAGCAAGGGCTATGCTTCGTTCGACTATCATCAGTCTGGCTACCGTCCCAGCAAACTCGTCAAGATGGACATTCTGCTTAATGGCGAACCCGTCGATGCGCTCTCCACGCTGACGCATTTCGACAATGCAGAAAGCTTTGGACGCAGAATGTGTGAGAAACTCAAGGAACTCCTGCCACGTCAACAATTCGACATTGCCATACAGGCTGCAATCGGAGCAAAAATCATTGCTCGCGAGACGGTGAAGCAAGTGCGAAAAGATGTCCTTGCAAAGTGTTACGGCGGCGACGTGAGCCGTAAGCGCAAGCTCCTCGAGAAACAGAAGAAAGGCAAGAAACGCATGAAGCAGATAGGCAATGTGCAGGTGCCGCAGAAAGCCTTCCTTGCCGTGCTGAAACTTGACTAAACCACTCCCCAAAACCTACCACCCTCAAACAACACAAGACATGGACAATCTTCGCGATATTGCAAAGGAAATAGCCCGCATCTACTGCCCCATGACCCCGCTTGGAGTCGATATGCTGGCCAGCATCCTCGTCCCAATGAAGTTCCAGAAAGGCGACACCATCCTGAAGGAAGGGAATGTATGCAACGCACTCTATTTCGTCGAAAAAGGAATGGTACGGCAGTACTACTATAAGAATAAGAAGGATGTCACGGAGCACTTCTCCTTCGAGGGGCGCATCGTATTCTGCATCGAGAGTTTGCTCAAGCAGGAACCAAGCCGCCTCATCGTCGAAGCGCTCGAGAACACCACACTCTACGCCATTCCCTACGACACCCTCCTTGGCCTGATGGTGCGCAATCAGGAGATGGAAATGCTCTATCGAAAGATACTCGAGCATGTGGCCATCAGTAGTCAGGAACATGCCGACAGCCAGCGCTTCGAGAATGCAGCAGAGCGCTACGAGAGGCTGCTCAGAGAAAAACCTGAAATCGTCCTCAGGGCTCCCATGGTACACATCGCCAGCTTCCTGCAAATGACGCCCGAGACGCTCAGCCGTGTTCGTGGAGCCAGTGTTGCTGCCACGAGAACCAATCCTCCTCGTGAACTGACAGACCCATGGTGGACACGAACTAATACGAAGTAATACACAACTCCTATGCAAAGAAGTAGAATCATAAAAGTCAAGGACAAGACTTTCGCAGTTTCCATCTCCGAGAGAACATTGAAAGGCCAGATAAAGCGTATCGCAGAACAAATCAATCGCGATTATGAGGGCAAGAAGCCTGTCTTCCTTGCTGTCCTCAACGGCTCGTTCATCTTTGCTGCAGACCTCCTTCGAGAGATTGATTTGCCTTGCGAGATATCTTTCGTCAAACTTGCTTCCTATCAAGGCACAAGTTCGACTGGCACCATTCGCGAGGTGATTGGGCTTGGCATCGACATCACAAACCGGCCTGTCATTATTCTTGAGGATATTGTCGATACAGGCCTCACGATGGCTCATATGATAGATACGCTGAAGAAGCAGAACCCAGCCAGCATAGACATCTGCACGCTCTTGCTCAAGCCAAGCAAGCTGCAGGTAAAGCTCGATGTGCGTTACTGCTGCAAGCAGATTCCAGATGACTTCGTAGTGGGCTACGGCTTGGACTACGACGGCTTTGGACGTAACACGAAAGACATTTACACAATTATATAATAATGAAGAACATTATCATTTTCGGTGCCCCAGGTTCTGGCAAAGGCACTTACAGCGACGAGATTGTAGCACGTTATGGCATGGGACACATCAGCACAGGCGATGTGCTTCGTGCAGAAATCAAGAACGGAACAGAGCTTGGCAAGATTGCCCAGGGTTATATCTCGAACGGGCAGCTCATTCCCGATGATTTGATGATTGAGATTCTTGCGAAGACTTACGACGCTCAACCTGCAGGCAAAGGCGTCATCTTCGACGGATTCCCTCGCACGATTGCTCAGGCTGAGGCGCTCAAGAAAATGCTTCAAGAGCGTGGACACGAGTTGGGCATCATGATTGAACTTGTTGTCGAAGAAGACATCCTGATGTTCCGTCTGCTCCGTCGTGCCAAGGAACAAGGCAGAGAGGACGACAACGAAGAGATCATCAAGAAGCGTTTCGCAGTTTATCAGAACCAGACGGCTCCCCTGATTGACTGGTTCGAGCGTGAAGGCATTCGTCACACCTTCCGTTGGGCAGACACGCCTAACAAGGAAGACATGATTGCATCCATCTTCAAGTTCCTCGACACAGTCAAATGACCCCTTTGTCTCCTTCCAGAGAACAAATGGTAAATGGTTAAATAGTTAAATGGTAAATGTAAGGTGGCTGAATCGAACTTCGTAGATTACGTCAAGATTTGCTGCCGCTCCGGTAAGGGTGGCAGAGGCTCTATGCACATGCACCGCGCCAAATATGTTCCCAATGGCGGACCTGATGGCGGAGATGGTGGGCGTGGAGGACACGTATATCTGCGAGGCAATCACAACTACTGGACGCTTCTGCACCTTCGCTACGAGCGTCATGTCTTTGCAGGACACGGAGGCAACGGAGGTCCGAGCGGCAGTACTGGTGCAGATGGTGAGGACAGGTACATCGATGTGCCTTGCGGCACCGTTGTCTATGATGCTGAGACAGGCGAATACATCTGCGACGTGACGGACGACGGCCAAGTCGTGATGCTCCTGAAAGGTGGGCGAGGCGGCATGGGGAACAAGCATTTCGCCACTTCTACGAATCAGGCTCCGCGCTATGCTCAGCCAGGTGAACCGATGATTGAGCGAACCGTCATCCTCGAGTTGAAGTTGCTTGCCGACGTCGGACTCGTGGGCTTTCCCAATGCAGGAAAGAGCACGTTGCTCAGTTCCCTGTCCAGTGCGCGTCCGAAGATAGCAGGCTATCCTTTCACGACGATGGAGCCTTCGCTTGGCATCGTGCCTTACAGGAACGGACAATCCTTCGTGATGGCCGACATTCCGGGCATCATCGAGGGTGCTTCGGAAGGTCGAGGCTTGGGACTTCGCTTCCTGCGCCACATCGAGCGCAATTCCCTCCTGCTCTTCATGGTGCCTGGCGATACGGACGACATCAGGCATGAGTACGAGGTGCTGCTCGCCGAGTTGCGCAACTTCAATCCAGAAATGCTTGACAAACAGCGCATTCTCGCCATTACGAAGACCGACCTTCTCGACGACGAGTTGCAGCAGATGCTCTCCGAGGACTTGCCTGAGGACTTGCCGCATGTCTTCATAAGTGCCGTTACGGGCAGCGGCTTGAACGAACTCAAAGACCTGCTCTGGACTGCTCTGAACAGCGAGAGCAACAAGATTGCTGCCATCACGCATCAAGAGTCAATTGTTCATCGCAACAAGGACATTGCCGCTTTCCGTCAGGAACTGCTCGACGAGGGCGAAGACGAAGAGATTGAAATCCTTGATGACGATTTTATCGAGGATTTGGACGAAGATGATTATCTACAAGACTCCTGACTGGCTCACGGCTTTCTCTACGGGAAAGGCTTGCGGGGTTGAGGCACTTGGTTTCCAAGTTGAAGACCTTGCCCTGCCTCGTCAGGTGCATTCCGATAATGTCTGCTGGATGCAGGAAGCGGGGCGTCCTGAGGCTACGGATGCCGTGATTACGGACAAGCCAGGTCTGTGTGTCTGTGTCAAGACGGCAGACTGCATTCCCGTCCTGCTTTATGATACGAGGAAGCGCGTCGTGGCAGCTGTTCATGCCGGATGGCGAGGGACTGTGAGCCGCATCGTGCAGAAGACTCTCAAACTGATGCAGCCCCTTGAACCAACTGATATTCATGCGATTATAGGTCCAGGCATCTCCCTCGAGTGGTTTGAGGTTGGCGATGAAGTCTATGATGCTTTCCAGCAAGAGGGTTTCCCGATGGAAAGGATAGCGAGGCGTTCCTCTTCAGGACGCTGGCACATCGACCTCTGGGAAGCAAACCGCTGGCTTCTTGAAGAGATGGGCGTCAGGGACATCTTTGTGGAAGGTACTTGCACACGTACATCGCCCGACTTCTACAGTGCTCGCCGCGAGACTATCAACACCGGGCGCAACTACAATGGAATCTATATTAATTCATAATTCTTAATTCATAATTCGTAGTAAGGGATGAGTCGAGTATTACTTTGCCTGCTTCTTCATTTTTTACTTTTCGCTTTTCACTTTTCACTTTTGATGGCTCAGGATGAGCCGGTTGACATCGACGAGTGGCAGGTGATGAGGGTAGAGGCGGCAAAAGACCCTTTCGCCAATCGCGACCAGTTCACGATAAACTTCGCCAACTATACTGTCGAGGAGTGGTGCTATCCTTTGCCTGGAGCCAAAGTGAACAGCCCATTCGGCGGAGCGCGGCATCATGGAGGAACTGACTTGCAGACTTTCGGAAACGACACTACCCGTGCTGCTTTTGCTGGAGAGGTGATACTCTCTGGTCCTTATTTTGCCTACGGGAACTGCGTCATCCTGCGTCACGCCAACGGCTTGGAGACGCTTTACAGTCATCACTCGCGCAATCTCGTGAAGGTAGGGCAGTGGCTGCATGCAGGCGACCCCGTCGGGCTGGAGGGGCAGACAGGCAGGGCGACTGGCATCCATCTGCATTTCGAGACGCGCGTCAAGGGGCAGCCCTTCGATTCCTCGCGCATCTTCAATCACGAAAACAACGCCCTCATCCGCCAGATTTTCGTTGTCACGAAGCAGAAGAACGGCTCCCTCAGGTTCACCTCCGCGAAAGTGGAGTGACGATTCGAAAGGAAGCTGACAGACGAACAGAGATACAACAATCCCCGCCACGGAGAAAGTGCCGCAGCGGGGATTTGTTCGTTGGAGAGGGCTTAGGCTGCGCCCATGTCATAGACGAGGAACTCCTGGAAGTTGCATGTCACTATCCAGCGTGGGTGCTGGCTGAGGGCTATCTGTTTCTCGGTCTTCATGCTTTGATAGTCTTTTCTCTGCAAAGTTACGAATTATTTTTCTTATCGCAAGCATCTTCTGCCACAAAAGTAGGAAAGTAAGAAAGTAGGAAACACGACATTAATACATTTTGAACCAGCAAAAGTAGGTATGTAGGTATAATAGGAGATATAATATAATATATATATCGTAATATAATTATAATATAATAATAATAATAAATTATAATAAACTTTTACTAAGAAATGTCCTCTTTCCGCTTTTCGCCGCCCCCCCGAAACACCTTAATGTCTACTTTCCTACTTTCTTACTTTCTGCATTTCTCATCTCGCTTAAAACTTTCAATTTCGTGTGAAAACAATTGCCAATTTACTTGCGTAATTCGGGATTTTTTTTCGTACCTTTGTAGTGGATTAAGAAATCCACTGCGAGCCTGCTTGCGCTCGGAAAAGTTCAAATCCGGATTGACTTTTCTCTCGCTAAAACGCAGCCTTGTTACGTGAAAGATGAGGGAACTACTGCAGGGTTAACTCGGATCGTCACACGTGATGTTTGAGAACTTTACACGTGAACTTGGCCAACTTCACACGTGATGCTCAAGGACTTCACTAGGGATAACAAACAAAAGTCTTAAACCTTAAAAATCTAGTACAAAATGATTAACTACAGTATCGCCATTATGGGCACCAAGCCCGGAACACACAAGGCCGACATCCGCGAGACGAAGGCCTACGGCACCGCACAGATTCACGAGCGCCTCTCCTTCGACCTGTTCTGCCAGCACATCGCCGACCACAACTCACCCTTCTCGAAGGGCACCATCAAGGGCATCCTCACTGATGCCGTGGCTTGTCTCAGGGAACAGATGCTCGCAGGCAACTCCGTGGAACTCGGCGACATGGGCAACTTCCACGTCGAGCTCAAGACCGAGGGCGCCGTCACGACCGACGACTTCGGCGTAGACAACATCAAGGAAGTGAACGTGCGCTGGTCCCCCAGCAAGCGCTTCAAGAACCTCCGCGACGAAGCCAGCTTCCAGCTCGTCCCCAAGCGCAAGCAGCAGGCCGACGCCATCGAAGTCATCAAGAACACGGACACGATTCAAGGTCTCGAGTAAGCGAGAGAAAAGCCGAGCACAGCTCGAGCTTTTCCGAGCGGGAGAGACCTCGAGCGAAGCTCAAGGCTGGAGTAAGCGAGAGAAAAGCCGAGCACAGCTCGAGCTTTTCCGAGCGGGAGAGACCTCGAGCGAAGCTCAAGGCTGGAGTAAGCGAGAGAAAAGCCGAGCACAGCTCGAGATAGAGCAATGGATTGCACGGATTAAGCCAGGCTGATAATCAGCATTTAAGATAATCCGTTGAATCCGTGTATCCGTTGTTGTTATTTTGACACACCCTCTTTGTGTTCGTTTCGGATGTTTATCCGAGAGCCTTGATGGTGGCTTCGAGGGCGGCAATCTTGCTTTGGGCGTCGGCGAGTTTCTTGCGTTCCAGCTCGACGACTTGTGCGGGTGCGTTCTGCACGAAGCGCTCGTTCCCGAGCTTCTTCTCGATGCCTGCCATGAAGCCCTGCAGACGCTTGATTTCCGTTTCAGCCTTCTCGCGCTCTGCATCAGCATCAATCAGGTTGCCGATGGGCACTGCGTACTCGTCCGTGCCGACAAGGAAAGCCTGTGTTCCTTCGTTCTTCTCGCTTACATATTCAATTTCGCTGAGCCCTGCCAGCTTCGTGATGATGGCGGATAGTGCCGGCAAGCTGGTAACGCCTTGCTTTGCTTTGCCGATAACTTGCAAGGGTAGGGGTTCGCGAGGCGAAATGTTCTTGCTTTGGCGAATAGCACGCACGCCGCTCACAATTTGCTTCATCTCCTCGAAGTCCTTGATGAGCGTGTCGTCTTCCTTCGTCGGAGCAGAGGTCTTGAAGACTGACACCATCAGCGATTCGCCTTCCTTGCGCTCGGCAATGTGTTGCCACAATTCCTCCGTGATGAAGGGCATGAAGGGGTGTATGATGTGCAGCAGCTGCTCGAAGATGTGGAGCGTTGCCTCAAATGTCTTGGCATCGATGGGTGTCTGATAGGCTGGCTTAATCATCTCGAGGTACCA
>JAGCNZ010000085.1 GCA_017645655.1 Bacteroidaceae bacterium
ACTTGCCAATGATAGGGAGCAATCACGCCGTAAGCACCATCGCTGCGCTGTGCGTCACGCATGTCGCGCATCCACTTCTTATAGAAGTTGCGGGTATCGCCATTGTAGAGGCCAGCCATCGAATACACTTGCGTGTCGGCTGTCCAGCCCATACGTTCGTCACGCTGTGGACAGTCGGTAGGTACGCTGACGAAGTTAGAGCGCTGTCCCCACATAACATTACTGTATAATTTGTTGACATCATCATGGCTTGTGCGGAATGATGACTTCTCTTCAACGGCACTTGTCACAGTTTCGCCAATGACATTTGTCAATTCAACATCCGATGAAGATGTCACTTCGATGTAGCGGAAGCCAAAGTAAGTGGACGTGGGATGGAAGGACTCGCCCATCGTGTCGCCCCTGAGCGTATAGTAGAGCGTAGCCTCTGCTGAGCGCAGGTTCTCGGTATAGACAGAGCCGGCAGGACCGTCGTCGCCGCGTCCGCGGTCGCCCGTCGTGTTAGGCATCTCGCCGAAGCGGAAACGTAATTTTGTGCCAGGAGCACCTTTTGCTGTGAAGCTTACCCAACCCGAGCCGTTTTGTCCAAGGTCAATGACGGCAGTCTGACCTGCCGAGAGATTGAAGTTGTTTTGCCCTGTCACCTCGTCCACGACGTTAATCGCGCCGTAGGTCTTGCCATTAGATACCGTTCCTTCATATATCTGAATGGTTTGGGGATAGCGACGCAAAGCTTCAACAGCTTGAATGGCAGGTCCCTCGAAGGCAAGAATCTCGCCCTTGAAGTCGTTTGACACTGCAACCGCAAACCAGTCGCTGTCGTCATAGTCGGGTGTGAATTGGCTATCCTCAAGACGGGCGTCATAGGTCTCGCCGTTATAGATGTCGCCCTTGCGCAGCGGTCCATTTGTATTGCTGAGCCATGTAAGGTCGGTAGGAATGGTGATGGTTGAGCCGTCTTCCAATTCCACCTTAAGAAGTGCGCGGAAGGCATTGGACTTGTTGCCATAGGTGCCATGAACTATGCCGCCGTTCCACCAGCCGCTTGACACTTCTGCACCAATCGCATTCTTTCCTGCCTGCAAAAGAGCAGTCACATCATGAGTAGTATAGAACACGGTCTTGAACATCTCAGTAGCACCTGGCTTGAGTTCATCCATCCAAGTATTGCCGTCGTCGTCGGTTTGGCCAACGCGTTCGCCATTGATGAAGACATTGTAAACGCCCAGTCCAGTTGCATAGAGACGTGCGCGACGGACATTGGAACCAAGTTCGAAGGTCTTGCGGAAGATGGGGACACCTGCGGTGACGCTGCCGTCCTGCTGCATCAAGCGCTTGGAACTGCCCACGGCTGCTTCCATGTAGCACTGGCGGCTGCCTCCGAATTCGCGGATATCGGTTGCGTTGAAGGCATTGCCTGCGCCTTCGAAGTCTTCACTGAAGGTTACCGTGCCATTGCCTGACTCGTCGTAAACGGTCATTTGAATGTTGTCGAAGTATGCCTTCTCACGTTCGTTGCCCGTTGCACTGACGCGAACTCCGAGGTCGCCAATGGCCAGCACGCCTTGCGTATCCTGATAGGTATCGACCAATACATCATCTATATACGTGCGAACATAGGGCGTCTCGCACTCCAGAACGATATGGTGCTGGTGGCCGATGAGGTCGTTCTTGCTGAAAGCAGTGATTGGTGTATCGTTGTAGGTCAGGTTGCCGTTCTTATAAACATGTCGGCGAACGACGGGCTGAGTGACTTCGAACGTGTTGATGGCCCACATCATGTAGGTGTCGCCAGAGGTGGCACTGAAGCAGATGCTGGCATTGTCCTGAACGAGAGTAAAGTCGTACTCCACATCGAAATGCACGGGCTTGGCGATTGTTTGCTGCCAAGCATAAGTGGCGGGTCCGCTTATGTAATACTGTCCGTCCTGCAGTGTGCCTTGGGTGAACATGCATTCTGATCTGTCGAAATGCTCTTCGAGAAGCACCTTGTCACCTGTCTTCACGATAAAGTCGTCGAAGTAAGCCTGCTCGGGTTGGTTGCCGTTATCATAATCTTCGCGGAAGCCGAACTCGCCATATGCAAAGTCGCCCGTACGGGTATCGATAAGTACGTTGTCGATGTACGTCTTGGCAACGCTGGCGTTAGTGATGACAACCTTCAAAGTGTGCTGTTCGCCGTTACGAATAGTGACGCCTGTGATGGCACTTTCTGAGAGAAGCGATGGGTTGCCGCCGCCCCAGCGATGAGGGCGGAAACGGGTGCTGCCATTTGTATTGACCTGCCACATGTAGTAGTTGCTGTGGTCGGAAGCAGCGAAGATAAGTCCTGCAGCGAGTTGCTTGATATTGAACTTCACCTCAACTTCATAATCGGTGACGGCTTCTTCGGCTTCTGAGCCCTGGTCGTTGGTTGTAGGCTTAATCCAATAGGTACTGCTCCAGGCGTCACTGTTCATCAGTCCTGTCTCGAAGTAGGCCTTCTCGCTACTGATAGCAGATCCGCCTTTGTTGTCGGTAACGGTGACTCGCCAATAGTAGCGTGTCTCGGCGGACGGAGTGAAACCATTTGTCTCAACGTCCACGCTCTTGTCTGATTCGACTGTTCCGGACGTCCAGACGACATTGCCAAAAGCAGCGTCGGTGGCTATCTCCACATTATAACTTGTCTGCATAACACCGCGCTGTTCGCTCTCAAGCTGCCAAGAGAGATGAATCGCGCTCTTGTCAATACCGACGGGATTACGGTAGTCTTCGGTGCGAAGACCGACCACGTCGAGTGCGAAGGCTGCACTGAGTTGGAAAACGAAAAGTGCAACACTGAGATAAAATTGCTTCTTCATAATGCTATGATGATTTGATTAAATGTTTTTTTTCTTAAATTACATCCTTTTGCACCGCAAAGGAATCTTTTTCTTAGCAAATTACGGATAACTTTATGCTTTTTTGATATAACATTTTGATATTTGCAGAGAAATCATTACTTTTGCATGGATTTATGACTTCAAACTACAACTTTTCAATCTACTATCTTTAATCTACGTTTTTCAATCTAAGCCGTGGCAACTATCAAATACCTTCTCACCCATGCTTCCGACGCCAAGTGGGGCATCACCGTCAACACCGTCGGGCTGCAGGACGTACCTGTAGGCAGCAACTACCCCATCGGAGAGCATCCCGAGGACTACCTCTTCTCACCGAAGAAAGGGCGTGTACTTCGCGAGTCGCAAATCATCTATATCATCAAGGGCAGCGGCTGGTTCGAGTCTGCCCACCTGCCTCGAACAAAGCTTCAGGCAGGCGACGCCGTCATCCTCTATCCCTACGAATGGCACAGCTACTCGCCCGACCCTGCGACAGGCTGGTCGGAGGCATGGATTGGCTTCGTAGGCAAGTGGACCGACACGCTGCTCGCCCAGTTCTTCCCCGACAAGTCGCACCCCATCCATCAGGTGGGAGTGACCAATGCACTGTGCCAGGCCTACGAGCAGGCTTACGAGGTGGCGCTGAACCCGCTTCCCGCCTACCAGCAACAGTTGCTGGGATACGTGGGACTCATCATCACGACCATCTACGCGCGCAGCCAGCAACTCCCCTACCTCACGGGTCCCGACATGGCGGGCATCAATCTGGCAATCAAATACATGCGTCAGCACATCAATGCAGGCATCCGAATGGAGGACGTCTCGGCAGAGGCAGGGATGGGGTACTCCAAGTTCCGCAAGGTCTTCAGGGACTACACGGGATTCCCTCCGGCGCAGTATTTCCTGCATCTGAAAATGGAGCGCGCCAAGGACTACCTGCTCGGCACGAACCTCTCCTGCAAGGAAATTTCCTACCGGCTCGGCTTCGACTCAGCATCGTATTTCAACAAGATGTTCCGCGTCTATCAGGGCTGCACCCCTCTCGAGTTCCGAAAAGGGTAGACGCGACACGCTCCTCAGGACAGCACCGCTTGCCACGTCACAAGACTTCGCCTGCTGCGATTGCAAACTGCCGACGGGACAATCTAATTTTACCCACGTGATAAATTCATTTTACCCACGTGATATTTGAAATATTACACGTAATATTTTCATTTTACCCACGGGTCATTTTCATTTTACCCGTGTGACGTTTCCGGTCTTACCTGGGGACACCTACAAAAAAGGCGTGCCTCCTCCGACGGGAGGGCACGCCGCTATGGTCTGAGCAGCCTGAGATGGCGGTTAGAATCGTCCGCCGCCACCGCCCCAGCCGCCGCGTCCGCCACCGCCCCAGCCACCAGGGCCGCCTCCGCCTCCGAAGCCGGACTGGCGCACCTCCTTGCTCCCGACGAGGTTGAAACGATAGATGAAGTGCACCATTACGTAGCTGTGGATGGCGTTGGTCCAAGTGTCGCTGCGGTTCGTGGCACTATAGTTGCGGCTGATGCTCGAGCGCTCGCGCAGGATATCGTACCACTGGACGCTGACCGTGGCGTTCTTCTGCTTGAGGAAGTTCTGGCTGAGCTGAGCGTTCCAGATGAGCTCGTTGGTGTTCATCGAAGCATCGTCGTAGCCGCGACGGCTCTGCTGCGATATGTCGCTGCTGAACTGCATGTTCCACGGGGTGTTGATGACGACGTTGCCTCCGTAGTTGTAGAACCACGTGTCGCGATTGCCCTGCTTCTGCATGTCGTTGCGCGCATGCTGATAGTTCATGCCGGCGTTGACGCCAACCTCGATGAGGTCGTTGCGGAAATTGAGCCTCAGGTTGTCGCCCACGCTGGTGCTCTTGGTGTTGGACTTCTTCAGCAAACCATTCGTATCCATGTAATCGAAGAGCCCGTTCATGTCGATGGCGCCAGTGACGAAACGCTTGGCCTCCTCGTCCAGGTCGGTGCTAATGTAACCGACGCTATTGTTATGGTTAAGGTTAACGTTAAGGTTAAGGTTGAAATACTTCTTCGCTCCCAAAGCAGTATTGAAGCCCATCCATGTTCCGGCGTTCCACTCGCCATTGATGTTCATGGGCCGGCGATAGCTGACGCCGGATTGGGTATCGTAGATGGTGGCGTTTGAGATGCTGCGACGGTTGACGTTGGCCCACGCGTTGACGTTCCATCCCATCTGGCGCTCCGTGATGTAATTGTTGTAGTCGAAGTTGAAGCGGTCGTTCCAAGAACTCTTCAATCCAGCATTACCCGTAGTAATGTAAAGAGGGTTGCTGTTGTCCATCACCTCGATGAGGTTGGTCATCGATGGCTGCGACATGTTGCCGTTGTAGCGGAGGCGCATCTGGCTGGTGTTTGAAATCTTCCATCGCATGTTGAAGCGCGGTGCCCAGTTCTGAATCTTGCGTACGACAGAGGTATCAACAATGCCCCTCTGATAGTCCATCTCTGTGCGCTGGGGCTGCCAGTTAAGGCCGAGATTGAAACGCAGCTCTTGGTCGTTGGAGAACTTGTTGGTGTAGCGAAGCATTAGGTTAACGGACTGGTTGAACTCCTTGTACTTCGCGTATTGACTATTCTGGATGTCCTCGGTGAGTTGCGTCAGGTCGATGAGGTCCGAAATGTTCATGCCGTTGTAGGTACCATTGTAGAGGTCGAGAGCCGTGGCATCGCTGAGTCCTTTCGCCACAAGCGCCTGCTCCAAATCCTCATAGTGCATCATCTTGCGGTCGCTGTCCTGGAAGCGATACTGACCTTCGTAACTGAGCTGAACAACTGTCCCTGGCAAAATCGGCTCGGTATAGCTGAGACGCCCCATGGCACTGTAGTTCTTGGAGGGCGACGTGGTGTTCTGATAGTCGGCATTTATCTCGTCGCGCTGGTAATAACGTACCACGGAACGGCTGTACGAGTCGTTGTCGCTCTCGCTATACGACCCGCTCACGTTGAGGGTTAGGTTCCTGCCGGGCACGACCAAGCGACGATTGACTTGCAGTTCACCATTGACGTTGTTGTTATGGTTGTTACCACTGTTCACCCGCTCGTTGCCGTTCACGCGAATGCCATTCGGATCGGCCCACGTCTTGTACTCCTCGACAGGATCTGTCAGGCCTGCCTCGAAGGGACTCTGATTGAAGGTGACGCTATGACTGTCGGAGAAACTGTTGCCATTCGAATGACTGAAATTTGGGCGGAACAGGATGTTGGTCATGCTGTCGGGGAACCATTCGAGGCGGAAATTGGCGTTGATGTTCTGGTTCCAGTTCGTGCCTTGGTTCTTGGAATTAGAGAACTGGCTTGCACCCGTGGGCAGGAACATCTCGTTGTTCGTCCTGCTCTCCGACTCGCTGTCGCTGCTGTTATAGCGGACATTGCCCCCAAACTTAACAAGACCAGCCGAGTATTCAGGTTTTCCGTTCTCCCAAGCGAAGGTTGCGCCACCCATCGTGCTGGTGGTGATGCCATTGCCACCTCCTCCCCAACGCCCGCCAAAGTCGTTGACGTTGTTACGGCTGCCAATGACGGACAGGTAGCTGTTATCCATAAAACGATTCACGTTGAACTTCGCCGAGTAGCGGTCCTCGGTGCCATAGGCGCCGTCCAGGTTCCCGACCCAACCATCCTTCATGCCCTTCTTGACAGAGAGGTCAAGCACGGTTTCCTCTTCGCCATCGTCGATGCCTGTGATGCGGGAATAATCGCTCTTCTTGTCGTACGCCTTGAGTTTCTTGATGAGTTTGGACGGCAGGTTCTTCATTGCCATCTTCGTGTCGTTCTGGAAGTATTCCTTGCCATCGACCATAATCTTGGAGACGCTCTTGCCGTTTATCTTAATGTTGCCTTCGTCGTCCACTTCTGCGCCGGGCAACTTCTTGACGAGTTCTTCCATCATCGACCCCTCGGGCAATCGGAATGCCTCGGCATTATAGACGAACGTGTCGGCCTTCATCTCCACCTGAGCAAGCTTGGCTGTCACCTCGGCCTCCTTCAGCACCTTGCTGTCCTCCTGCAAGGTCACCGTGCCAAGATTGACGTTCTTGTCGCCTTTCGGCAAAGCAATGTTGCGGTAATACGTCTGGAAGCCGATGTAACTGATACGCAGGATGTAGTTGCCGGACTTGACCGATGGAAGCTTGAACTTGCCTTCGAGGTCGGACGAGACGCCAGCCACCTGAGCACTGTCTTTAGGCTGAAGCAAGACGATAGAGGCACCTGGCAAAGGCTCGTTCAAAGAGCCGTCGGCAACGAGGCCGCTTACCGTAATCTTCTGCGCCACGGCAAAAAGCGAACAAAGGCACAATATGAAGAGAGTTGAGAATCGTTTCATTTACTTTTTTCTGTTTGACTAATTAAATAGACAAAGGTGATGCGAAAAGGTTTATTCAGGGTCGAAAAATAACTCTCTGCCCCATGGGTTGATGCGAGACGGAGGTCCCGTCCCAGACCAGCATGCCGTTCACCCATGTTTTCTCTACCTGCCAGTCGAACGTCCTGCCCTCCAGAGGACTCCATCCGCAAAGGCTTTCGATGCAATCGCGAGTCACGGTCCAAGGCTTCCTGCACACCAAAGTGAGGTCTGCATAGTAACCTTCACGAATGAAGCCTCGTTCCTTTATCTTATAGAGGCGCGCCGGATTGTGGCACATCAGCTCGACCAACCTTTCGACGCTGAGCACGCCTTCTTCCACAAGGCTGAGCATTGCCGGCAGAGAGAACTGAACCATCGGCATTCCACTCATCGCTTTGCAACACCCGCCTTGCTTCTCGGAAAGGAGATGCGGCGCATGGTCGGTGGCGATGGTTCGGATGCGCCCATCCGTAAGAGCCCTGCGCAGGGCATCCCTATCGGCTTGCGTCTTGACGGCAGGATTGCATTTGATGCGTGTTCCGAGCCTTTCGTAATCGCTATCCGTAAAGAGCAAATGTGGCACGCAAGCCTCAGCGGTAATTTTGTCGTCGTTCGCCTTGAAGAGGTCCAGTTCCTGTTCCGTCGTTATGTGGGCGACGTGCAGACGCGCTCCCTCTTCTCTGGCAAGACGCACCGCAAGAGCTGTGCTTTGATAGCAGGCCTCGTGGTCGCGTATGACAGGGTGAAAGCGCACATCCGGGTCATCTTGTTGCTTTCGGACCGCCATCATGTTCATGTTGATACGTGCCGTATCCTCGCAATGTGTCATGATGAGCGTGGGCGAGAAACGGAAGATTTGCCGAAGCTGCTCTTCCCTGTCAACAAGCATTCCGCCGGTGCTGCTGCCCATAAAGAGCTTAACGCCGGGACACGACGAGGGGTCGAGCCTTTTGATTTCTTCGATGTTGTCGTTCGTGGCGCCAAGGTAAAAGCCATAGTTCACATGGCACCGGTGTTCGGCCAAGGCATAACGTTCCTGAAGGAGCTGGAGCGTCGTGGTCTGGGGAACGACATTCGGCATGTCAAGCACCGTCGTCACGCCTCCCCTGGCTGCCGCCCTTGTCTCGCTCTCCATTGTGGCTTTGTGCGTCAGACCTGGTTCGCGCATATGGACATGACTGTCGATGATGCCAGGAAGCAGCAGAAGGCCGTTCGGGTCTTCTTTGTGGGGAGACTTCTTTATCTCCCGAATCCTGCCATTCTCAATGCTGAGCGATGCTTGAAAGCGTTCGCCTTCATTGACGACGGTAGCGTTCTCGATGACAATTTTGCAGCCTTCCATGTACTTTTTTGTCATTATTTTGCTGCAAAGGTACAAAATAATCCTTAATCTCTCGCTTCTATTCCATATTTTATTCGTACCTTTGCGGCAAATTAGATACAGGAACCCTTATACCTTTATATATGCAACGACAGAAAATCATCATTCTTGACTTCGGTTCACAGACGACACAACTCATTGCACGCCGCCTGAGGGAGCTCGACACCTTTTGTGAGATACTGCCTTACAACAAGTTTCCCGTCGACGACCCTGACGTCATCGGCGTCATCCTGGCTGGCAGTCCGTACAGCGTCTATGACCCCGAGGCTTTCCGTGTCGACCTGAATCAGTTCAGAGGACGTATGCCTATCCTCGGCATCTGCTATGGCGCACAGTTTATGAGCCATACGCTCGGAGGAAAAGTGGAGCCTGCGGGAAGCAGAGAATACGGTCGCGCCAACCTCTCTACCATTGACTTCGAGAATCCGCTCTTCAAGGGATTCGAAGAGAACAGCCAGGTCTGGATGAGTCATGGCGATACGATTACGGCGCTGCCAAACGGGTTCCATGCCATTGCAAGCACCGAGAAGGTGAAGTACGCCGCTTATGCTGCCGACTTGGAGCCCATCTGGGGCGTGCAGTTCCATCCCGAAGTATTCCATACCTTGCAGGGAACTCAGTTGCTCAGGAACTTTGTGGTGGACATCTGCGGCAGCCGTCAGGACTGGTCTCCCGCGAATTTCGTGGAGACGACCGTTGCCGAGTTGAAGGAACAGATAGGCGACGACCGCGTCATCCTCGGCCTCTCCGGAGGTGTGGACAGCAGCGTGGCAGCCGTCCTGCTCAACCGTGCCATCGGCGACCGCCTGACTTGCATCTTCGTGGACCACGGCATGTTGCGCAAGAACGAGTTCCAGAACGTGATGAGGGACTACGAATGCTTGGGTCTGAACGTCATCGGCGTGGATGCCAGCGCACGTTTCTTTGCCGACCTCGACGGGGTGACTGAGCCAGAGAAGAAGCGCAAAATCATCGGCAGGGACTTTATCGAAGTCTTCAACGCCGAGGCGAAGAAGATAACGGACGCTAAGTGGTTGGGCCAAGGCACCATTTATCCCGACCGAATAGAAAGCCTGAACATCACGGGCAAGGTCATAAAAAGTCATCACAACGTAGGCGGTCTGCCGGAGGAGATGCACCTCAAGTTGTGCGAGCCCCTGAAGTGGCTCTTCAAGGACGAAGTGCGCCGCGTGGGCCGGCAACTGGGCATTCCGGAGCACCTCATCGGCCGCCATCCCTTCCCCGGGCCGGGTCTCGCCGTCAGAATCCTCGGAGCAATTACGCCCGAGAAGGTCCGCATCCTGCAAGATGCCGACGATATCTTCATCCAGGGACTGCGCGACTGGGGACTCTACGACCAAATCTGGCAGGCTGGAGCCATTCTGCTCTCGGACGTACGGAGCGTCGGCGTGATGGGTGACGAACGTACCTACGAGAACCCCGTCGCCCTCCGAGCCGTCACAAGCACAGACGCAATGACTGCCGACTGGGCCCACCTGCCCTACGACTTCATGGCAAAAGTCTCGAACGACATAATAAATAAGGTAAAAGGAGTTAACCGTGTTTGCTACGACATCTCGTCGAAGCCACCTTCGACCATCGAGTGGGAATAAAACGTCACACGGGATAAATGAAAATATTACACGTTATATTTAAAATATTACACGTTATAATTGCAAACATCACACGTTATAATTTCAAACATCACACGCGACATCTGAAAACACCACGTCAATAACAACATCCAAGTTTATATGAGAACACCAATTTCAACACTCATGGCAGCTCTCGCTGTCACGTGCTCGCTGCTCACCTCCTGCAACAAATCGAAGAAGGGAACTGAAGAAGATATCCAGTATGTCAAGATTGCGCAGGCAGAGCGAATCAGCGATGCAGCAGAACTGAGCTATCCCGGCAGGACGAAAAGCTCGGAGGAAGTGAACGTGGCCTTTCGCGTGAGCGGTCCCATCCAACGAATCTTCGTCAAGGAAGGGCAATTTGTGAAGAAGGGACAACTCATCGCACAAATGGATCCACGCGACTATCAAGTGCAGCTCTCCGCTACGCAAGCAGAATACGAACAAATCAAGGCTGATGCTGAAAGAGTAATCGCACTCTATGAAGAGAACGGCACAACAGCGTCGAACTACGACCGCGCACGCTACGGACTGCAGCAAATCACCGAGAAACTGGCGCATCACAAGAACCAGCTTGCCGACACGCGACTCTATGCTCCCATCAGCGGATACATACAGAACAAGATGCACGAGTCGGGCGAGACCGTCAGCGCAGGAATGCCCATAGTGTCGATGTTCAATGCAGGCGACGTAGAGATTGAAGTGTATGTCCCCGCAAGCGACTACGCACGACAGGGCGACCTGCTCAGCGCCACGTGCTCCTTCGACGTCACCCCCGGCAAGGTGTATCCCCTCGAAATCGTACGCGTCAACAAAGAAGCGAATGCCACACAGCTATATGCCGCACGGCTCCGCATCAAGGGAGGCTACGACCACCAGAAGATAACGCCGGGCATGTCCACAATGGTCTATGTGTCGTACTACGCACCCAACGAGGTGGACGGCGTGACAGTGCCCGTCACCGCTATCGACAGAAAGGACGAGCAGACGTCGGTCTTCGTGTTCGACGCCAACACAGGCACCGTCAAGCGACGCACCGTCGAAGTGGGCCGCATCGACCTCGATGGCAACATACAGGTGCTGAAGGGACTCAAGCCACAGGAAAAGGTGGTTTGTGCAGGAGTGCGTTTCCTGACAGACGGCCAGCACGTGAAGGAACTGGGAAAGACCTCGAAAGCTAACGTGGGAGGACTGCTGTAATTTCATAATTCACACTTCATAACTACAATTATGGAACTTGACTTTTCCCGCTGGGGACTGAATAACCGCAAACTTGTCTCTTTCTTTGTGGCAATCCTGGTAGCGGGCGGCATCGTCAGCTACGACATAATGCCGAAACTGGAAGACCCTGCCATCAAGGTAAAGCAAGCCATGGTGATAACAACCTACCCAGGTGCATCGGCACACGAGGTAGAGTTGGAGGTGACCGACAAACTCGAGAAAGCCATCCACGAAATGTCTGGCATCGACAACGTACAGAGCCAGTCGATGAACGACCTCAGCCTCATCACCGTCGAACTCCAGACAACAGTAAAAGACGAAGACGTCGAGCAACATTGGGACATACTGCGCCGCAAGGTGAGCAACGCAGCATCTTCACTCCCCGGCACAGCCTCGACACCTCAAGTGCATGACGACTTCGGCGATGTCTACGGCATGTTCTACGCCCTGACCGCCGACGGACTGAGCGACCAGGAAATGTCCGACTACGCAGAACTCGTGAAGCGCAACGTCGCAGACATCGACGGAGTGTCGAGAGTCGAGATTTACGGTCAGCGACAAGAATGCATTTACATAGAGATGCGTCAAGACAAAATGGCCAACCTCGGCGTAATGCCCATCGAAGTTATCCAGACACTCAACAACCAAAACCGCACCACGTACTCCGGCTACTACGACAACGGCACCCACCGCGTCCGCGTTACCGTCGACGACCGCTTCAAGAAAGTGGAAGACATCGCGAACATGATTATACAAGGACACGACGACGAACAGTTGCGCATCAGCGACGTGGCACGCGTCTATAAAGGTTATGCCGACCCAACTCGCAACGAGATGAAACGCGACGGACAGCGAGCACTTGGCATCTCGATTGCCGGCGTAGCCGACAAGGACATTATTAAAGTGGGCAAACAAGTCGAGAAGACAATTGCCGAACTCAACAAAACCATGCCGCTGGGCGTGAAGTTCGAGAAGATATTCAACCAGCCAGAACGCGTCGAGTCTGCCCTCAACACCTTCCTCGTCAACCTGCTCGAGTCAGTGCTCATCGTCGTCGTTGTGCTTATCTTCACGATGGGCTTCAAGTCTGGCCTCATCATCGGACTCAGCCTCCTCACCATCGTGCTTGGCTCGTTGCTTGTGCTGAAAGGTTTCGACGGCACGTTGCAGCGCGTGAGCCTAGCCGCCTTCATCCTCGCAATGGGTATGCTTGTCGATAACGCCATTGTCATCGTGGACGGCATACTCGTTGACCTGAAGCAAGGAAAACCTCGCGAAGAGGCACTCACCACCATCGGACGCCGCACGGCAATGCCACTGCTTGGTGCCACACTAATAGCCATCCTGGCTTTCTGGCCTATCTTCCTCAGTCCCGACACTGCCGGCGTCTATGTGCGCGACCTCTTTATCGTCATTGCAGTCTCGCTCATGTTGTCATGGATACTTGCCCTGGTGCATGTTCCTGTCATGGCAGACCGTATGCTCAAGGCACCGAAGAAGACCGACGGAGACAATGACGATCCCTATAAAGGCTGGAGCTACACGGCACTCGAAAAGGTCATGAACTTCGGTCTCCGCTTCCGTGTCATCATGATTGCCGCAGCTATAGGTCTTGTCGTCCTGAGCGTCTGGGGCTATCGTTTCCTGAATCAAGCCTTCTTCCCCGACATGGAGTACGACCAGCTCTACATGGAGTACAAGCTTCCAGAAGGGACAAATCATACACAAGTGGCAGAGGACTTGGCTGAGATAAACGATTATCTGAAGACGCGGAAAGAGGTGACACACATCACGACCGCTATCGGAGGAACACCCAGCCGCTACAATCTTGTGCGAAGTATTGCGACGCCTTCGCTCTCATACGGTGAGCTTATCATCGACTTCGAGAGTCCCAAGGCTCTTGTAGACAACATAGACGACATACAGCAAGAGCTGAACAAGCGTTATCCGGATGCATATATCAAGTTGAAGCGCTACAACCTGATGTTCAAGAAATACCCTATCGAGATTTGCTTCAGCGGTCCCGACCCGTCTGTTCTGCATAGGCTTGCAGACTCGGCAATGGCTGTGATTGCCGCTTCCGACAAGGTCTATCTGCCGACATCCGACTGGGAGCCGCAAGTGCCGGTGCTTTCCGTCAACTACGACCAACCCTCCGCCCGCACCACAGGCCTGAGCCGTAGTGATGTGGCGACTTCCATCCTGGCATACACCAGCGGCATACCCATTGCTACCTTCTATGATGGCATACACAACGAAGGCATCGTGTTGAAGTGCACCGATGCTCAGGGCAACGACCTGGACCGCATAGACAACGTGCCGGTGTTCGGCATCTTGCCTAATTTCAACAACTTCCTCACCCGTTCCACCTTGCAGAAGTTCTTCTCGGGAGCCATCGACAAAGACAACATCATTGAGATGATTACGCAGACCACGCCGCTCAAGCAGGTGGCAAAGGCGGTCGAGCTGAAATGGGAGGAACCCGTCGTGATGCGATATGACGGCCAACGTCAGCAACGCGTGCAGTGCTCGCCGCGTCCCGGCATAGGCACCGAAGCCGCTCGCGCCTCGATAGAGAAGCAGATTAAGAATATAGAACTGCCCACTGGCTACTCGTTATCATGGCAAGGAGAGAAGATGGCGAGCGACCGCTCGATGAAGTATCTTTTCAATGGCTTCCCGCTTGCCATCATTATCATCATCATGATACTCATCATGCTCTTCAAGGACTACAAGAAGCCTGCCATCATCTTCTGCTGCATACCGCTCATCTTTGTTGGTGTGATACCTGCCGTGCTGATTACGGGCAAGCCGTTTGGCTTCGTGGCCATTGTGGGTGTGCTGGGTCTCATCGGCATGATGATCAAGAACGGCATCGTGCTTATGGACGAGATTAACCTGCAGATAAGCGAGGGCATGGAGCCCCGCGACGCCTTGGTCAACAGTTCGAAGAGCCGATTGCGCCCTGTCATGATGGCATCGCTCACCACTATCCTCGGCATGATTCCGCTCATTCCCGATGCCATGTTCGGCAGTCTCGCTGTCACCATCATGGGCGGTCTGTTTGTCGGCACACTCATCACACTCATTTTCATCCCCATTTTCTATGCTTTGTTCTTTAGGATTAAGTAGAGATTCTGGGCGAAAGCATGTTCAACATTCAAGGTTCAAGGTTCAATGACAAGCAAATTATATAATGTATTGATGCTGGCAGCGCTTATTGCTGCGCCTCATGCCGGCATCTGCGCACAGGAGTCCGTCCGGGACATCACGCTCAGCCAGGCACGCGAACTGGCACTGGAGCACAACAAGGACATAGCGAAGGCTAAGCTGACGCTCGAGCAGACGCAAAACGACGCCAGGGCATACAAGACAAACTACTACCCGCGCATCAACCTCATGGCGGCTGACTTGTATTCCACAAACAAAGGCGACTTCAGCATTGCAGGCGGGCATCTGCCCATCTACGTGATGAATCCCGCTACGGGCACTTACGTCCCCAACGTGTCGGTGGCACCTGACGGGAGCTATACCCTGAACCAATATGCCGACTTCCCCGCGCAGAAGATAGACTACAAGCTTGGCAACATCTTCCTGGGCAGCCTGTCCCTGACTCAGCCTCTCTACATGGGAGGAAAGATAACGACGGCCTACCGCATGGCAACGCGCGGAGCGGAGATGGCGAGCGAGAACATTCGCCTCACGGAGAGTCAGGTCATCCTCAGCACCGACGAGGCGTACATGCAGGCCATTCGTGCCCGGCAACTTGCTGACGTCGCCCGCTCCTACAAGCAATTGCTCGATGAGTTGCTGAAGAACGTGGAGAGCGCCGTCCGCCACGGCTTGAAGACGCGCAACGACCAGATGAAGGTGCAGGTGAAGCTCAACGAGGCAGAGCTTGCCATCCAGCGCGCCGACAACGCCACAAGGCTGAGCACGATGAACCTCTGCCACATCCTGGGCTTGCCGCTCAGCACACCACTCTCCCCCCTTCCACTTTCCGGAGAAGAGGCAGGGACTGCTTCGGAGCTTGCCCTGCAGGGAGAGGGCTCGGTGGCAGCACGTCCCGAGGTCGCCATACTGCAGGCAAAGACTGACATCGCGGCGCAACAAGTGAAACTCACCCGCAGTGACTACCTGCCCCAGCTCGCAATGTTCGCCGGACTGACATACATCAACGGCATTAAGGTGTCGGGAAGCAAACTGATCAACAACGGCTCTGCCGCCGTAGGAGCAACGCTCAAGGTGCCCATCCTCACTTTTGGAGAACGCGTCTACAAAGCCCGCTCGGCCAAGGCTCGCCTTCAGATAGCGCAGACGGAGCAGCAGGACCTCACCGAGCAGATGCATCTCGAACTGGCACAAGCCGTCAACAACTACACCGAGGCACAGACCGAGCTCGACATCACGCAGCGCAGCCTGGAGCAAGCAGAAGAGAACATGCGGCTCGCCCGCCAGCAGTACGATGCCGGCATGGAACCCCTCTCCCAGCTGCTCGACGCGCAAGCAATGTGGCAACAGGCTTCGGCCGACCACGTCAACGCCAAATGCCAGCTGCAGGTAGCCCACACAAAACTGCTCAAAGCACAGGGCAGCCTGAAATAGCCTTCAGGCAGACAGAAGAAACACAGCGTGCCGCGTTTTAAGACGCGGCACGCTTAGTTTGAAAACGTCACGTGGGTAAAATGAAATTATCACGTGGAATATTTCAAATATCACGTGGGTAAAATGAAATTATCACGTGGGTAAATTCTTGGATGCTTTAGCACCAAGCCACGCTTTTTAGTGCGCGGACGCAAAACACCACGTGCGACGTTTGCAACGATAACAGCCCCCGGAAATGTCAAGAACCGTTCGAAGTCGTTAAAAATACTAAAAGTATTTGGTAATCTGACGATTTTGTCGTACCTTTGCAGCCGGAAACGTAGAAAACGCCTTTATCCGAAAAGACGTAACGCTACGAAACGAAACACTTCGAAATGGAAAGAACCCTTGTGCTACTCAAACCGAGTACCGTGATGAGAGGCCTGATAGGCGAAGTCACCACCCGCTTTGAAAGAAAAGGATTGCGCATAGTCGGCATGAAAATGCTGCAGCTTGACGACGAGATTCTCAACGAACACTACGCTCACCTCGTGGGCAAGCCCTTCTTCCCCGCCCTGAAAGCATCCATGATGCGGACACCCGTCATCGCCATGTGCCTGGAGGGTACCGACGCCATCGAAGTGGTACGTTTCATCACAGGCTACACCAACGGACGCAAAGCAGAACCCGGCACCATCCGCGGCGACTACTGTATGAGCAATCAGCAGAACATCGTGCACGCATCCGACTCACCCACCTCGGCCGCCATCGAACTGAAACGCTTCTTCAAGCCGGAAGAGTTGTTCGACATGGGAGACCTTAACATGGACCGACTCTACGCACTGGATCTGTCCTGAAAACACAAAAAAAGAAAACCACCTAAATGATGAAAATACTCACCACCCTGCTACTGCTCCTTGCTCCATGCTCCTCGATCCTCGTCACAGCACAGGACCGACTGGCAGACATCGCACCCATCGACCGAAAGATGCGCGCCATCGACAGCATCTCCCTGATGCGACTCAACGAGAAAGAAGCAATGGCAAGCCTGCAGAACCCCGCAGCAGCACTCTATCCCAATTGGGACAACGAATACACACGCTCGTATGGCGTAGCACTGCCCGCCGAATACAAAATCGACCTCCGACAGTTCAGCATGCCTTGCGACAGCCGAATGGTGACAAGCCACTACGGCTACCGACGCTCCTTCCGCCGTCAGCACTACGGAACAGACATTAAAGTCTTCGTGGGCGACACCATCCGCGCAGCCTTCTCGGGCAAAGTGCGCGTCGTCGCATTCGAGCGCTACGGCTACGGCAACTACGTCGTCATCCGTCACCCCAACGGCCTGGAAACAGTCTACGGCCACATGAGCCGCCACCTCTGCAAGCCCAACCAAATAGTCAAGGCAGGCGACGTCATCGGACTCGGCGGCAATACCGGACGCTCCACAGGCTCGCACCTCCACTTCGAGACACGCTTCCTCGGACAGTTCATCGACCCCGAACGTCTCTTCGACTTCGAAGCACAGGACGTCAAGGGCGACTTCTACCTCTTCCGCTCAAGCGGACGCGGCACCATGCTGGCAACAAACGATAATGTCGTAGGCGGCGAAGAGGAAATGGACGAAGAGACAGCCAACGCACTCATCGCTAAGCAAGCAGAAAGCGAAGCATTCCAGCAGCAGAAAATCAAGCAGATGCAAGCCAAGCCGCGCTCGCGTATGCATAAGGTCAAGTCAGGCGAGACACTCTCATCCATCGCACGTAAATGCGGCACAACAGTGGATAAACTCTGCCGCATGAACAACATCAAGCGCAACACAGTCCTGCGTCCAGGACAAATACTGCGCTACAGCTAAGACATCACACACAGCACATAGTGATAATTAATAATGAAGGGAGACGCCGCAGCGCCTCCCTTCATTATTCCCGACTACTCAGCGACGAACCCTGCACTACGTGTTCTGCACAATGAACTCGACCTGCTCCTCCACGGGCAGCGTGCCGTCAATCCAATGAATCGTAAAACCGCGACGCTCCATGCCACGGAACCACGTCATCTGACGCTTGGCAAACTGATGAATGGCAATCTCCAACTGCCGGACCATCTCATCGTACGAAAGCTCACCAAGCACGTAAAGCGTCAGGTATTTGTACTCCAAACCATAATAGATAAGGTCCTCCGCAGGGACATGCTCTAAGAGACGACGCACCTCGCCAACCATGTCTTCCTGCTCCAGACGATGGCGCAGGCGCTCACTGATGCGGCGACGACGCAACTCGCGGTCAATGCTGACGCCAACTATGAAACTGTCTATCGCAGGGAAGTCGCGCTCCAAAGTACCATGCTCACGATAGTAAGTCTGAATCTCGATAGCACGTATGGCACGCTTCGGAGTATCGAGGTCCGTCACGTTGTGCAGCGTCTTGTACTTCTCGAGTATCTCCTTTAGCTCCCGCAACGTGCAATCTTTCAACTTTTCCCTTAAGGCAGGATTCTCCGGCACTGCCTCCATCTTGTAGCCCTTCAGGACAGACTCGATGTAGAGACCCGTGCCGCCACACAGTATGGGCTGGCACTGCCGCGAGAGAATCTCGGCATAAACCCTGTGGAAATCTTGCTGGAAACGGAACAGATTGTACTTCTCGCCCGCCTCACATATATCAAGTAGATGGAAGGGCTGTTCCCTTCCATCTACCGTATAGTCAGACAAGTCCTTGCCTGTGCCGACGTCCATGCCTCGATACACTTGCCTGCTGTCGGCGCTGATGATTTCAGCATTCCCGAGACGAGCTGCAAGGTGTGCCGCGAGCCTCGTCTTGCCCGACGCCGTAGGACCGAGGATGGTAATGAGTGACATCTTATTCTTCGTCGCCCCAGACGTCCCAATCCTTGTTCTCCTTAGTGAGAACTGGCTTATCGGGGTCGGCAGTGCCATCCACAATGCTGACGGCCATGATGTTTGTCACTTGCGCTTCACTAACCTGCATTGCAGGCGTCAAATACTTCTTTGCCATATTACTTAAGGATCTTTTTACCGTTGATAATGTTTATGCCTCTCTGCATCTTGCTGATGCGCTGACCTGCCACATTGTAGATAGCATTGCCAGTGGTCATTGGGGCAATGGTTTCAACGCCTGTAGCATCATCTTCGTTGAAGAAGTATGCCTTGGCACCAGGAGCCACTGTTACTATCAGGTAGCAACGATTAGCCTCTACAATGGGCTGCTCGCCTGAAGTTACGCGATAGAAGCCGATGATGTCGTCGATATTCTGCAGGACATAGCTGCCGACGGGAGCAGGAGTGCTTTCATACACACCAGCCAGCATACCAGCAACAGGCGTGCCCTTCACATAGATACCGCTGACAGGCAGCGTTGCAGCCTGAGGAGCCTCAACAACAACAGGCGTGTTGGCAGGAATGACACCATCTGCCACTGGCTCAAGCGTCAGCACATTGCCTTCAACACCTGTCACGGTGCTTGCAGTCACATCCGACTGGTATTCTGCAGGAATAGCCACAGTGAAGGGAGCACAGAAGGTGCTGACGAGTGCATCGCTGACGCTGACTGTTGCATTTGCAAGGTCGCCAACTTCTACCTCAACGGGATAGCCTACGTTGATGTCAATATGAACATAGAAGTAATCGTCCGTGATAGTACCGGCAAGCACAACAGGAATGTCGCCAAGTAACGGACCAATCCAAGTGCTGACACCTTCTACATCACCGGGAGCAATCTGTATGTCACCACTGAAGGAGAAGTTTCCTTCCTCATCTCTTGCAAGACCGGTAAGGGCGATGTTGCCTACATAAGCAGGAGTGCCATCGTTATCCAATGCGAAGTTCTTCAGATTGAAGTCAATGGTGTTATCCTCGTTGTATGTCACTTCGATAGAAGCAGGCTGCGGTGCAGCATAATTACCATTCACAGCAACACCAATATACTTATTATATACCACAGTTCCTGTTTCCTCAGGATATACGAGTTCGATGTCATCGATATACAAATGATCGCCTACATCACCTTTGCCAGGCTCGCTGTTGGTGGTAAGGTTGACGATGATGTACATCTGACCGTCGGTTGTGTTGCCTGTCGGTTCGAAAGGAATGGTCAGCTCTGTCCAGTCGCAAGCACTGAAGTTCAGCTCCGCCTGAGCAATGGCGTGTGCCTTGTTCTCTTCGGTATCGTGCTCTGCCTTTCCGTATGTAATGTAGTTATAGTCGTCATGAACAGTTGCAGAGAGGCGAGCCTGGTTAGAGGTGTTGACGGGGGCAAACTTCACCCACAACTTGATGGCAGAGGGAACCTTGGAGATGGTCTCGCTCTTAGTCGGGTCATCTGTCTTGGTGAAGTTATGGTTGCCTGCGTTGTCAGCAGTCGTGGCTCCTGCATTGATACAGCCAATTGTCAAGTTGCCCTGGGCGGTTGCAAAGCCCATTACAGAACGTGAATAAATGTCAACACAATAGAGGCCATCGCTACCGGGGCGACCACCTTCAACCATTGCAACCTGCAGACCTGCAGCCAAACCAGCATAATCTCCTACTGCTGTCTCAAAGGAGTTCCAGTTATAAGGCGCATGATTGCTTGAAGTTACGTTGCTCCAGTTCTCGAAGTCGCCGTTTCCTATCTGAGTGACACCTGCTGCAATGTCATCAATGAC
>JAGCNZ010000086.1 GCA_017645655.1 Bacteroidaceae bacterium
CCGTTCGCTTTTGTCGTCTCGACCTTCAGGGCGTGGCCTTGCTTCTCGTTGAGCAATCCGTCTTGAACAAGGCTGAGCTTGGCGCCATCCGCCCTCCAGTATGCCGGGACGTTCGCCCCGTCTAATTTAGATGAGGCATCCGATGGGCGGTTGCGCGAGTCGCGGACTATCGCGTCGTACTCGAACGAGCGGTTTCTGATGAGTTCGGCATACAGGCCGCCATCGCTGGCGAAATTGATGTCTTCGTAGAAAATGCCGTAGAGTGTGGGACTGATTTCGATGCCGGGCTGTGCCACATCAACTTTGATGTTCACCTGAGCCTTTATGCTTATGGCGGCAAAGGCAAGCAGACAGAGGAGGAGAGTCTTTCTCATAGTCTTATTCGTAACGTTTTTCTCTGCAAAGTTAGCGATTTTGTGCCACATCGCCAAACATTCTGCCATATATTTTGCCCTTTACCATTATTAAACCCAAATCGGTCATTAGAACGAAGTACTCAAAGACAATCAGCCATGACTTTCTATTTTTGTCCTCGCACATTTCCTTTTGGCATCTTTCCGCTATACGTGCGGTCACAATGCCCGCATTGCTCCTTTACGTATAACGAAAACCTGCACTAAAAGAAAATGCACGCTGACAAAAATTCTAATGACCGATTTGGGTTAAAATGCAAACGCGCGAGATACAAAAGCAGCTGCGCCGACCGAAATTCCCCATTTCACCGAGCGCGCCGACCAGGGAGAGGCAGCGGGGTTGATTGCTTCGTCATGACAAAGCAATTGCTGCATCATGACGCAGCAATTGCTGCATCACGATGCAGCAATGAACTATACGTATAATGATGAGCAAAGGGACGAATGTCGCTTTGTTCCAAAAGATGTTAAAAGAGGTGACCAGACGAGCGGAAATGTCGAATTTTATTCGTACCTTTGCCGACGGAAGAACAAATAAGAGTGTAAATTCTCTGGAGTAATGTAATGGAGTTAAATAGGAAGTTATGCGCTACGCGCAGCGAGTTTACTTCCTTTTATACTTCCATTTTAACTTCCAAACGTCGGTAAAAATGATTAAACCAATGATGATGTTTCTGTTTCTGCTGCTGCCGTTGCTGGCTCTCGCCTATGTCGGCTGGCATGTCTGGCTTTTGCTCCCCCTCTCGTGGGGTTGGAAGAGTCTTGTCGTCTTGTTGATGGTGGGTGCCTTCGCCATGCTCTTTGCCAGCATCTTCCGTGCCACGGACCGCCTGCCAATGCCCTTGGCAACAGCGGTTTACGAGGTAGGGACGTCGAGCATCATCGTCCTCCTCTACCTCTTCATGCTCTTCGTCGTGCTGGACATCTCGAGGCTCGTGCACTTGGTGCCTGCTGCATGGCTACGCGACAACTGGTGGACCGCAGGCTGCATCGTGCTCTGCCTCTTCGGACTCTTCGTTTACGGGAATATCCACTATCGCCACAAGTACCGCGAGGAAGTGACGGTCCGCTCGGCGAAGGTAACGAAGCCCGTCAAGTTGGTGTTGATGAGCGACCTGCACCTCGGTTATCACAACCGCCGGAAGGAGTTCGCGCGATGGGTTGACATCATAAACAAAGAGCAACCCGACATGGTGCTCATAGCCGGCGACATCATCGACGGCAGCATGCGACCGCTTCGCGAAGAGCGGATGCACGAGGAGTTCCTGCGGATTGATGCACCCATCTTTGCCTGCCTGGGCAATCACGAATACTTCAGCGGCGAGCCTGAGGCACAAAGGTTCTACAGCGACGCCGACATCTGCCTGCTGCAGGACACGATGACTGAACTGGGCGACCTCTGCATCATGGGGCGCGACGACCGCATGAATCGCCGCCGTCGGCCGCTCAGGGACATCGTCGCGTCGGCCGACAAGACCAAATATCTCATCCTGCTCGACCACCAGCCTTACCACTTGGAGCAGGCCGAGCGCGAAGGCGTGGACTTCCAGTTCAGCGGCCACACCCATCATGGACAGGTCTGGCCTATCTCGTGGATAACCGACAAGATGTACGAATGTGCCTTCGGCAGCTACCAGCGCGGCGCGACGAACTACTATGTCAGCAGCGGCATGGGCATTTGGGGCGGCAAGTTCCGCATCGGCACCCGCTCGGAATACCTCGTCCTAACCATCGAACCAGCCAGCTGAACAGCCCTTCGGAACCTTCCAAGTCTATTTGAACTTCTTTTTAAGCAACTGCATTCCGCCGTCGAAGTTGTAGTAGCCGTCTATCTGCAAGTCTTCGCGGACGCGGCGGCCATCGGGTGTGATGGTTTCGTAGTGGGGGATTCCGCTGAACTGGAACAGTTCTTCAAAGCGGCTGAAGTCCTCGTTGCTGACGCAGATGGCGTCCTCGTCGGCCAGCCATTCCTTCACATACTTGCGGTAGGCCTCGCTGCCTTCTGCTGTCGCTTCGCCTGCGATGAAGATGAGCTTCACGTCGTCTCGCTTGGCAATCTCGGCACGTTGCTGCTTGCTTTGCTGAATCGCGCCACGGCAAGGGCCGCAACCCATGCCCCAGAAGTCGATGAGGAGGAAGCGCCCAGGGTACTTCTCGGAGAGCGAGCGGATGAGGTCTGCCATGGGATTGTCGGCTGGCAGGGGCGTGGAGAGGTCCTTCTCGGCCATTTTGCGGGCATAGAATGCCTCGGCTTTCTGGCGGACGTAGGGATGGGTGAAGGCCGAGAAATAGTGCTGCATGATGTCGTCGAGCGCGCCGGGATCGGAATCACCTATGAGGCGCTTATACTTGAAATCGAAAAGCATCTCCTTATAGATGCAGAGTTGTGCCAGCAGATTATTGTGGTCGCAGCGCAGCAGGTCGCGCAGCGCAGCAAGTTGGATTGTTGTCCGTTTCTTGTCGTCGCCTTGTGCTTCCTTGTACATACGCTCCCTGACGGGCTTTGCAAACTGGATGCGATTGATGGTGAAGTAGGTGATGTCTTCCGAAAGGAGCAGCGGATTGTCGAAGTCTATGCGGCTGAGCCTGTCGTAGTTACGCATGTCGAAGAGCGCCTTCCACTCCGTGCTGTCCAGTATCTCCTCATAATAGACGCCGTCGCGAAGTTCCTGCTTCATCACGTCGCCCTCCCGATTCAAGGCATACGACATGTAGGCTTCGGCAAAATAGGTCTCTGCGCTTGCCATCGCGAGCTGCATCTCCAGCGGGGTAAAATGGTCGCGGCGGCTCACGACTTGCAGCCTGTACATCAGGTTCTGCCAAACTTCATCGGCCTTTTGGTTGGCTTCGGCGAACGTTCCTTTGAATGAATTGAGCGGATACAGCATGTCGCTAATCAACAGCTTCGACTTCAAGAGACGCTCCACCTCCTTGCTGCTGCCGCCAGCATACTGGCAATCCCAGCGGCCGTCGGCAGTCTCGCGAACCGTGATGTCGATGGTCTCGCCCGGATGGGCAAAGAAGGGCATCTCCTCGAAACCAACTTTCGAGTCGTGGGTAAAGAACGCTTCCTTCACGGGATAGCTGGCGAGGAACTTCTTCTGGAACGTTCCGTCGGGCGCGATGTCGAGCACTAACGTCGTACCATCCTTCTCGAAGAGGTCTCTGTAGTAGCATTCCATAGACGTGAAGCCGAACCGCTCGGCATCATATCCCTCGATGCGGCCCTTGACGGTAATGGTGTCGGTCTTGAACCAATCATCGGGAATGGTGTAGAGATTTGCTTTGAAAAGTTTCTCGTTGGTAGGCGCTTTCAGCTTCATCTTGCTGTCGTGTATGCCAAGGAGCACGAAGGCTCCGTTGACGTCGCCCTCGATGAAGTCGAACACCTTGGTGCGTTTGGGCATGGGTGCAAAGTGCATCGTGAAGTCAACGCTGCCGCTTTCGGGCACCGACACCCACGAGTCGAGCTTGATTCCCTCGACAGCATGGAGCGGATAGCGTGCGCCGTCCTCGTCCATAAGGTAGCAAGTGTTGACGAAACGGAAGTTCTGTCCCTGAGGATACTCCATCGTGAAATGAATCGTCGATGCCGTATCGGCCAGAATCACTTCGCGGGCCTTCAGCTCGCCACGGTAGATGTTCGACGCCATTGCCTTCGGCGCCTTGATGGTCTTGTAAACCTTAGCCTGCCCTGCCGCGACACAGAGGGCAAGCAAGAGGGTGATTGAGAACTTCTTCATGTCATTTACCATTTAATGCTTTTTCTATTTCTTCTTTGATTGTTTCGACGCCTGGGAAACCTATCTCTGTGTAAGTCTGTTTGCCGCTGGCATCGTAGATGGCATAGGTTGGGATGCCGTTCGAATGGTACAGGTCGAGGAGATGATTGTACTGCTCTTTCGTAAGATAGTAGTGATTGCCCGGGATGTCGCCTATCATGTTCTTCCAATCCTCATAAGGCGACGAAGGCGAAGTGATATAGACAAACTCGATGTCCCTGCCTTTGAGTTCTTCCTTCAAGGGAGCCATCAGCTTGTGTCCCATACGGCAAGGTCCGCACCAAGTCGCCCAGACATCGATGAGGACAGCCTTGCCCTTATACTTGCTGAGGATGGCAGGCAGGATGTCTTCGGGAGCGATGTCGGTCATGTCGAGGTAATGAACATCGGCAGGCAGCCCTTCCTTCTGTGCGGCAACAGTCTTCTGATACTCCCTGGCAGTCTCATCGTAAAGGGCAGAGAGGGTAGCATCTTCAATAAAAGGCTTCTCCACCTTCTGCCCGTCAAGCACCTTTGGCAGATAGTAGCAGTAGCGGGCAAGGTCGGCATTGATGCCGCGTGCTTCCTTGTCCATTACATAGTAGCGGCTGCCTTCTGTAAACGCAAAGGTGAGAATGGCCTTTCTGTCTCGAAGGCCACTTATATGGTGTTGGAGTAAGTGCTCGGCGAAAGCCGGCTGCTTGGACAGGGAGTCAATGGGATTGCCGTAGTAAGAGAACGAATACGAGCCGCTGTATATCAATTGAGTCAGCCAGTCCTTCACGGCCTGCTCGTATGGCAGGTTTTCTATGTACTTGTCGTTTTCGGCACAGAACTCATCGTAGTCCCTGATGAGTTCCTCAACCGTACGAGCCGTTTTCTTCATCTCAATCCTATCCTCCCCTGTCTGCATTTGATAATACTCCCTTGCGAACTTGGCAAAGTAACCTTTGTAGCCGACGAACTTATTGCCCTTGTACGTGTCGTCCTTCAGCATATCGATAAGCACCGTCACTTCCTTGCCAGGGGCAAGATAAAGGCTGCAATTGGACCCCCACGGGAAGTTGTTCATGTGGAACCAAACTACCTGCGGGAAGCCGACGTGCAACTTCATCTCTACTTCTCCGTCATCCTTCATACGGAAGTTGAGGTCTGTGGGTTCCGAAGGGTCATTCAAGTCAACGTATTGAGCAGTAAATCTCGGCCTCATGCCTTTGCGATAGTTGAGTGCCTTGAAGCGAACGACGGCAGGCTCTCCTCCGTACTTCAAGTCCTCCATTTGGTCTTCCTCTGCATAGTCGGCAAGGTATTCGGCAGGCACAGGTGCGGCAGGCATCGTGTAAGTCGAGTCATGGACGCCAAAGACCTTGAAGTCGTTGTCGCCCATTCCCTCAATGAAGTCAAACTCCTTCGTCTTCATGGGCAGAGGCGTGAAATGAAGCACGAACCGCTGCGAGCCGTTGTCGCCCAA
>JAGCNZ010000087.1 GCA_017645655.1 Bacteroidaceae bacterium
CCGCCATTGCTTGAGTGCGAGGAAACAATCATCGTCTGATCTGTGTTCAGTGTCATGTAGCCACGATTGGTCCTAATGGTATAGACCTTCGTGTTGGAGAGCTGCGAGGCAGCAGTGATGATGTCTGCCTTCATCTCCCCAATACCTACAATGCTCAGCATTGCGGTCAGTAGAAGAAAGATTTTTCTCATGTTTGTTTGATTTTAATTAATAATAAGTTTGATTTGTTTAAAGTTTATTTATTTCTCGTTTTTTCGCACGGCAAATATAGACATTATTTATTTTATAACATGAAAAAAAAGTAAAAAAATCGTCTTCGAAGTGTAAATTTCCCATTTCCCCCCTCGTTTTTGATGTCAAATGCAGGGTCAATTCAGGCAAAAGTTGCTGTCTTTTGCATTGCTCTGGTCAGTTCATGACTGCCGTGGTATTTCCCGACTTGACAGGGTGTGTTTTCCAACTTAACAAGTTAAGTTCATTGAATCATCATGACCGTTCAACGAATGCCTCGTGTGAAATTGAGTGACAAGAGAGGAGAAACGAAGTCGATGAACCTGTCTGTCGGACTGGAGAGAAGTTTTCCTGTGAATATGGGGAAAAGACGAAAATCTTGGGCTGATATCAGGCGTTGGAATGTCATTATTGAGAAGAGTTGTTCTTTTTTCTCTCTTATTTTATATAATGTATCGTAAAAAATCGTATCTTTACGCCGCAAAAACTAAAATTAACATGAAGGAACGCTTTATATCTTTATTGTTTTCATGCCTTTTCGCATGTCTCCCAATATCTCTTTTTGCCGATTCTCCCATCGAGGATGGCGTCTATTATATTTCCTGCACTCTTCGCGACGGCTATGTCGCCTTGGGTGCTAACCACGGAGTTGACGCCTTCATCTATTACGTCACTGATGGAGGGGAACGGACTGCCGACGGCTATTGGATTGTGACAAACACGCCTTCGGGCTACACCTTCCGCAATGAGGCAACGAACGAACTGCTCATCTTTACTTACGGCCGAGATGACCAGTACTACAAATACATGACGCTTGCGTCGGAGTCACTCGGCGACAATTCGGAATACTGGAATATCATCGAGGGCACCGACGGTGCATACAGCATACAGAGTATCGTCGATACCGACTACTACTGGAATCTGCGTACCAACAACATGCTGGGAACTTACAGGGGCAGTCAGGGGACGGGTGGAAACGAGCGCTATGTCTTCACCAAGAAGAGCGACTCTCCCGGACCAGGACCTGGTCCCGGACCAGACCCCGAACTGCCTGCCGACGAGTATTCTCCCATCACTTTCCCCGAGGCTCTGCATGTCTATCTGAGTGATGGCCGCGTTGAAGCCTATCCACTGGACATCATCGCCAGCCAGACCGAACAGGACGGACAACTCATCATCACTACTGCTTTCGGTCAGGATTACACGTATGACCTCTCCGAAGTTGATTCCGTGAGCGGGCAAAGGCCTGAATTCCCGAACTTCGTCACCTTCAAGTTTGCAAAGAAGAACAACGACCAACTCTTCGCCGCAGCCAATGGCGAGATTGTTGGCGACACAGTCTTCGTGTCGATTGGCGCTATCGGAAAGCGCCTGACACCCACATTCGACCTCTTCGACGAAGGCGACAAAGTCTATGTGAATGGCAAACTTCAAGACGAGATGGGCGACCGTCTGCGTTTCGACAAAGACATCTATTACCTTGTGGCCCCCAGCGTCTATCAAATCCTCTTGTCCGACGGAAACGGCCAGTATGCGATGCACCCCTACGGACGATGCGTTCGTGTGCATGTCGACTGGTTGACCGACAGGGCAGAGGTGCCGACCATCTACATCGATACAGAGGACGGGCTGCCCATCACCAGCAAGGACTACTTCAAGAATGCTACTATCACCATCGATGGTCACGACATCTTCCCTTCGATGGAAGCAACGCCCGTACAGATAAAGGGTAGGGGAAACAGCAGTTGGGGCTGGCCAAAGAAGCCCTACAGGCTTAAGTTCGCTGAAAAGCTGAAGCCGTTGGGCATGACGAAAGGCAAGTCGTGGGTGCTGCTCTCCAATTATCAGACTGGCTCTTTGATGTCGAATGCCATCGGCATGAAGGCTGCGAACCTGATGGGGTCAGCAGGCGCCAACCATATCGTACCTGTCGATTTGTACCTCAATGGAGAATATCGCGGCAGCTACAACTTCACGGAAAAAGTGGGCTTCTCGAACAACAGCATTGACCTCATCGACGAGAGTCGTGCAGCTATGCTCGAGCTCGACTCCTACTACGACGAACCGGATGAACAGAAGTTCCGCTCGAAGCCTTACAACCTGCCCGTCAACATCAAGGAACCCGATTTCAGCGAGGGCTTAACAGAACTGACGCTTGAAACTATCGAGCAGAGCTTCAACAGTTTTGTCTCGGCACTCTATTATGGCGAGGACATCTCGCCATACGTTGACATCGAACAACTCGTCCGCTTCATGATGGTGAACGAACTGACGCTCAACTACGAGTTCTATCATCCGAAGAGTACATTCTGCTATCGCGAGGACTTCATGGATGATTCCTGCAAGTACATCTTCGGCCCGACATGGGACCTCGACTGGTGCTTCGGTTACGAAAATAGTAAAAATTATTTTAAGAACGAGTCGACCAGCAACTACTGGATTGACATGCCCTCGTTTTCTGCAGTTGATTTCGTTCGCGACCTTCGCTTCAAGTACGAGCCGCTCGGCGTTCTCTATCGCCAGCTTTGGGAAGAGTTCATGGAGAACGACCTGCAGGAGCTCCTCGAGTATGCACAGGATTACTACGACTTTGCCCACAACTCCTTCGAACAGAACAGATATGTCTGGGGAGACTACACAGACTATGCAGCGCAGGTACAACAGGCATCCAACTGGCTAAATGTCCGCACGCAGAAAATCTATCAGGACATTCTCGACGACGTGCGCCCATACATCCCCGGACCTGTTGAGCCCGTCGAGTTTGCCAACAACAAGCTTTACACCATCTCGTGTCCTCGCGGCGACCTCATCCTCAGCTATGACCATAGCGGACTCGAAGCAGGACAAAGTGCATGGTGGAATGTGCAGGACTACGAGAAGCAGTTCGCCATCATCACTATCGACGGCCTGCAATATCTCTATAGCCCTTACCTGAACAAATACCTGAAGACAGGCGACGTCCTGGCTGGCGAGTGGGTGGATTACCTCGGGTCGCCCATCTACTTCGACCCCTTCTCGCCCTTAAACGATTACTATATCTATATGATTACCACAAGGACTGAGTATGGTTCTACATTGTGGTTCAACAACAACTCAACCACCATCGTCATCAATAATTTTAGCAAACCTGACGATGGCAACCGCTGGAGCATAACGGAGGCGGGCGACTTCGATCCGACCGAAGCGCTTGCACTGGCCAACCAGTCGCTCTATGCCGTCACCAACCGCTACATCTGGAATGATGAGGTCATTGCCTCGGAAACCTTTCAGTTGCCGAGTGGTGCAAACCTTCCTGAGCCGTCCAGCCAATACATGAACAGCTTTGTGTCGCTCTCAATCTACGACGAAATACCCCTGCAGGTAGAGGGCGACATGACGATAGATTACCAGGTAGAGTGGTATGGTCCCTTCGAGTTCACCACTTCTCCTGAGAATGCTTATTGGTACAACATGACCATTCGAGGCAGTTATTACGTCGGAAGACAGGACACAGAGCCGTATTATCCTTCAGTCGTCGACGAAGAAACCCTCATGCACGACGGCAACTATTACTGGGCGTTTGGTGGCAATCCTTATCATGTGAAGTTGTACAACTACTCTACAGGCTTCAGTCAGACGCTGACGTACGATTCCGGCAATGCCGTCATGCGGCCCGGCGAATATCTTTGGGACCTGATTCCGAACTTGCAGTATAACGGCTTCGTCCTGCGCAAGCCCGGCACCGACAATACCTGCATCAATCAGTTGGGCAGCACAAGCGGTCCGCTCTCACTCTGGAAGAACGACAAAAGCCTGACTGACTTCGGTTCCACCTTCCGCATCGTCGAAGCCGATCCCAGCGGAATGGCTGCTACGCTTGCACAAACTGGAGGCGCAACCTACAACCTTGCAGGTCAGCGTGTTGGCGAGCACTTCAAGGGCATCGTCATCAGGAATGGCAAGAAAGTCCTGATCAAGTGAGACTGGACAAAACTCCGTCCTGTGTCCTCCAATTAGAAAGGCGCAATGGAGTCGCGGCTCACTTCGTATTTCAGGACTCCACATATTTAATATAATATAGAGTTGGGGCATCTGTTTACTATGCAGGTGCCCCAACTTTTTATGCCGCCATGTTAAAAATGCTTAAGATTTAGAAAAAAGTGTTGTGCTCTTGTTGGAATGTTCAAGTGTAATTGTTAACTTTGCGAAGGAAATGAAGTCTTTTCTAAGTATAAACTTTCATATTATTATTAACTTTAACAAAAACTAAAAACTATGAGAAAGCTTTACTCATTTGTGGTAATGCTGTTAGTTCAGCTTATCACAGGCAGCGTATTCGCTCAGGACCCGCCCAAGGCCCAGTACGATGCCGCGATGGCTACCATCGAAGACAATCAGGTCTATTACATTGTGACCGAAGTGAACGGTGTAAAATGGTACGTGGATGCTAATGGTACATTGGCTAATAGTGATGAATTTGCTGGAATTTTCACCGTCACAAAGACAAATGGCGGTGGACTTTTTAATCCAGGTCTCCGTATTAGTACCGATGCAGGAAGGTTTACCAACCCTGGGCTGGTAGACAACAAGGCTAATTTGGGGCAAACCTATTATGCTACTACAACTGGTGACCGTAATGACTGGGAAAGACAAGTACCTTTCATGAATGAAGAAGGCAAGATTGCCATCCGTTCCTGCAACGTCGAATACGGAACCAGCGGTTGGAATGATGCAGGCCGTACCTTCTGGACCTACACGATTGGTGATGAAGATTTCCTGACACCTTGCTACACCTACACTCCTGCTTATGTATGGTCGTTCGAATTGCCCGCTGACAACATTTGCACGATAAATGCCCTTGATAATTTCTATGCTGACTATCAAGACGCTATGTTCGACTACGGAGATGGCGAGGATATGAATATCGGAACAGGTTTCGGACAGTATGCCGACGTTGAGACATGGAATAAGCTTTGGACTCTGCTTCAGGATGTAGCAGCTTATTATGAACTCTGGATTGAATCTTCCGACTATAATCCCGAGGAAGACCCCGATGCCCTCACTTATGCACAAATCAAAGAAATGAGAGCTCAGGCCGACTCGATGTGGCAAGTTATCCTCGACAGTGAAGTTCCATACATGCCGCAGGACGGTTACTATCGAATCTTTACAGCCGAACGCTATAAGTCCGACTATGATCCAAGCGGTTTCGTCAACAAGGCCATTGCCGCATCTTTCTATGATGAAAATAAGGAAAAGGCCGTTTATGCTACACTCGATCGCGAGAAAGCCAACTTTGTCTGGAAGTTCACACAGCAGGGTGACAGCATTCTCATCCAGAATGTAGGTATGGGCACATACATCAACGCCCCCAGCTCTCTCAAATCAAATAGTCTCGTCTTGACTGAAGACGCAAGCGAAGCAAGTTGCGTAGTCTTCGACTATGCAGGTCCTTATGAAGTTGAGTATGCTATGGACGGCGGCGTGGAGAGAGAGGATCGCGACGTCTTCGCTATCCGCCTGGCACGCAGTGCAAGAGGTTCCGACTATGTTCACCAGAATAATCATGGTACTGCTGTTGCAGGCGAAGAGCCATTTAAATACTACCAGACTGATACTGGTATCGAACAGCAAGTGAGCTTCTGGGCAAGAACCTATAATACTAACAGAACAGAAGACAAGTGGACAAGCGAATGGTATCTCGAACAGGTGCCCGATGCAGAGGCAGAAGAACTCATCGCTGCTTTCCCGGACATCAAAGAGCATGATCTTCTTGTTGCCAGCAACAACAAACTGCGTGCTGATGTCCTCGATGCTTTGACGACAGCAAAGGACTATATTCCCGATCCGCTGATTCTTGATGCCAGCCAGATGACATCTCCGTATAGCCAAAATGACTGTGGTGGTCGCGACGGTCAAGACCTCTCTTCGGGCTGCCTCATCGATGGCGACAAGACCACCTTCTGGCACAGCGCATATAGTGGCTCAGTTCCCGAGAGCATGGTTTACCTCGATGGTCAGAATACAATTAGCGGTCACTACATCCAGATTTCCGACATGGAGGATTTGGTTGACCAGTGTCAGTTGTACTTCTGTGAGAGAGCTGGTGCAGGCAATGACCGTCCGAAGGAGGTTGTTCTCCTCGGTGCAAATAATCCCGATGCAGAAGATGTCGAATGGGTACAAATGGCAAGGATGTCTATTCCTAACTTTGCTGCTGGTCAGGAAAGTACTATCCCCTTCACTGTAGAAACACCTTATCCGTATGTACGTTTCCTCGTTATCAATTGCGATCCCAGCTACCGCGGATTCTGGCACTCTGCCGAACTGCAGTTGATCCACCTGAGAATTAATCCGAACTCTCAGTTCGCTTCTCTCGGTCAGATAGCAGAAGACCTTGAGTCAATCTATGAGAGCAACGTTGCTACTCCTGATGACCAACTCACTCAAGAGATGTATGATGCATTGCTTGACGCATTCAGAGATTTCATGGGCGCTATGGTCAATCCCGCCGAGCTGCGCGCAGCTCTTGCAGCCTACAAGAACACCACTACAGGTGTCATAGAAGGTGAAGAGCCTGGTCAGTGGTCAGACACATCTATTGCAGATGCCTATGACGAACTCTATGCAGAGGTGGAAGAATACGACAATTCAGGCCGCTACAATGCTGCTCAGAACCACCAGTATGCCGTGATGCTCAAGGCTATGAACAAGAGCGTTATGGAGAAGGCAAATGTCGTTGAGACCGACAAGTGGTATCACATCATGTTCCCGACAGAGGACATGTTTGATGCTTATGGCTTCAGTAAAACTGGTTGCGCCGAGACAGGGCTAACTGAAGACCAGAAGACCATGTGGGGTACCTATGTTGCCGTTGGTAAGGAAGTCGTTGATTCTGTCGCAACTGTCAATGACGATGGTGAAAATGAGGTTATGGTCGGCGTACATCATGTTGAATCCTTTGTTAAGGATGACGTGCGCGAAGGCAATCGTTTGTTCTTCTTTGGAGAAGGTGAGATTGAAGACGAGGATGTCGCACAGTTCCGTTTCGTTGAGGCAGGATCAGGCGAGGCTGACTACACAGCTCTCCTTCAGGATGCCAAGGATAACATGGTTATGGCTATTGACTTGAGTTCCGCATATATTCAGGGTGAACCTTTGATTACGGATGCTGCACAACTCTCAAGTAATGCAACTTCTCAAAGAGAAGGCACAGATTTGGGTGCTTTAATTGACAACAATCCCGCTACATATTGGCACTCTGATTATAGCAAGGTCGTTCTTGCACCTCACTATATCCAGGTCGCTCTTAATGAGCCTATTTCTGGTCTCATCCAGGTATACATGGCACGTCGTTCTGGCGCTACTAATGGTCACGTTACACGTATGTACGTGCAAGGCAGCAATGATGAAGAGTCTTGGAGCAACGTAGGTTACATTGAACTTCCTTTCGTTGATTACAATACTCCTGCTACTAGCCAGCCCATTGATTTGGACGGCACATATAGCTACCTGCGCTTCACTATGACTAACAGATATGGTTCTGATGGTGGTGGTATCGAATATAATCCATTCGAGGTAATTACCAGCGCAGACGACCAATACAGCAAGCCTGGTGGTTGGTCATACTTCCACGCTTCCGAATTCCAAATCTATCCTGTAGCAGCTCAACTGAGCCCAAGTGTTCAGACGCTCCAGCAGACATATACTGCAGCCAACAAGGTGCTTCTCAAGGACGCTACTGCAGAAGACGTTGCTGCTGCTGCAACTGCTTACAGAGCATATCGTACGGAATACAACACAGCTGCTGGCATGGACGTCTTGCCTTACGGTAAGGACAAGGCCGATCCTGCCTATGCTATTCAGAACAAGGCTACCGGTCTCTTCATTAACGCCGCTGGTTCAAATAGCAACGATATCTCCGTGAAGGTCATTCCGACTCTCTTCACCTACACTGTCGCTGGTTATGAAAGAAGCTTGATGCATGGCTATAGCATTAATGGCGATGACTGCTCATGTTTGCATGCAGGAACATCCAATCGCAGATTCTGCACATGGGCAGTTTACACACCTCAGTCCAATTCCGGTCTCGTTCTCCGTAAAGCCGAGCCTATTGAAACCACTCCTGCTGATTTCACATTCTATAAGGACATCAAGCCTGGCAAGATTTATGGCTGGACAAACTCTGTTGTTCTTACTCCGACTCAAACCGATGGAGCTGCTGCTTACACATGTGTTGGCAGATACACTGACATCAATGACGAATCCTTCCTCGCTCTGAAGGAGATTGAAACCATTCCTGCTGGTGCCCCCGCTATCTACATCTATGGAGATACATTAGACTATGATTCAGAAGCTGATGATGCAGAACCGATTCAGTTCACCATTCCTGCTAACTCTGAGATAGCATTGGAAGGTACAACCATCAATGGTCTCATTGGTTTCGTTGTCAACCACACTCTTACCCCGCGCGAGATTTACTTCACAGGTAATCATCCTCTGTGTATTGCTCAATATGATGAGACAATTACGAGTCCTCAGGGTAAGACAGGGTATTACCTCAGCGGAGGTGGCGTTTCTGTTGACCTCGACATCACTCCACGTGTTGGCGATGATGCAGATTTCGACTTCCTCATTGAGCTTAGCTCGGCTGGCGATAAGGCCGATGGCGTGGAGAACATTCCTGCTGCTATCGAGAAGATTAGCAAGCCCGGCAATGTTTACAGCATGGACGGCAAGTTGCTCATGACAGGCGCTACGCTCGGACAGCTGAAGACCTTGGGTCGTGGCATGTACATCCTCAATGGTGTAAAGGTAGTGGTTAAGTAAAAACTTAATCTATCAATAGAGGGAGCGCTTTGGGTTAGCCCAAAGGCTCCCTTTTTACATTATTATATATAATATAACATGAGAAACTTAAAGTGCCTGCTTCTGATAGCAAGCCTTGTGCCGTCCCTCGGCACAATGGCCCAAATAGAAGATTATACCATGCCTGACGGCAAGGTGGTGAAGATAGACCGTAGCGTCTTTCCCAATCTCGAGTACGACGTAACGCCCAAGGCTCAGCCTGCCGACTATGTGGCTCGCCGCAAGGCACGCAAGGCAAAGGCACAGGTGCAATTGCCACCTTATGTCTATAACGGGCAGGACAAGTATTTCCCGCCCATCTTCAGTCAGGACGGCGGCAGCTGTGGCTCAGCAGCAGGCGTGGGCTATCAGTTCACGCACGAGATAAACAGTTACCGCGATGCTGATGCCTCTCTGCCAGAGAATCAATATCCGTCGCACTTCACATGGTTGCTTGCTTACCAGACCAGCACGACAGAAGGCATGGCTAAAGCTATCGGTATTCCCAATGTTCCCACATACGGCGGACGTACCTACAGCAGACTCTTCGGACCTCAAACACATGATGATCCCGACTATGGTTGGATGCAGGGCTACGACAAGTGGTACAGCGCGATGTGGAACAGGTCTGCATACGACTTCAGTCTTGCACCTACCAACACACCCGAAGGCAGGCAAGAACTGAAGGAGTGGCTATACAACCACAGTGGCGACGAGACGATGCATGGCGGCGGCGTTGCAGGTATCGGCGTGGCAGCATACGGCACTTGGGGTTTCATTCCAAGTTCCGAAGCTAACGATGCTGCCGGTGTCACCAATATGAAATATGTAATGAAGTGGGGCGACACCTTCAACCACGCTCTTACTGTCTGCGGTTACGATGACCGCATAGAGTTCGACCTCGATGGCGACGGTATTGTCGGCGAAGCAGAGGAAGACGAGGTTGGCGCATGGATTATTGCAAACTCGTGGGGCGATGGCTGGGAGAACAAAGGCTTCATTTATTGTCCCTACAAGTACAGTTTTGCTGTCGACAACGATGTGTGGACTTGGACACCTGGTGCCTACGTCATTCGTCAGGACTATCGTCCTCTTCGCACCATCAAGATACTGATGGACTATACACATCGAAGCGAGCTTCTTCTCTCGGCTGGAGTCTCCGAGAACCTCAATGCGACGAAGCCCGAGAAGAGCATACCTTTCGAACATTTCCGTTATGCAGGCAATACTCTGGGTGCCGATCCTGCCCCTGAAGTGCCGATGCTCGGGCGATGGGCAGACGGCATACATGATGAGCCGATGGAGTTCGGTTACGACCTGACCGACCTTACTTTTGCTGTGGACCGCACGAAGCCGCTGAAGTACTTCTTTATCGTTAAGACGAAGGACGCGGCCAAAGGCGCAGGACACATCTATAACGCATCGATTATCAACTATGAGATAGAGAACGATGGCGTGGAGATACCTTTCGAGCAAAAAGACGTGACGATAGGAAACAGAGGTCGAGAGACCATTATCAGCGTCATTGTACCGGGCGAGCAGCTCTATCCGCCAACCAATCTCCGCTTGGAGGACGGCGTGCTTGTCTGGTCGGCACCACAGGCATCGAGTCTCACGTTGACCGGTTATCACGTATATGAAGGCACTCGACTCGTGGCACAGTTGCCTGCTGAGCAAGTCACCTTTACTCCCGACGCCGGTTCTACAGATGCATTTGCCGTTAGGGCAGTCTATCAGGCAGGGCAGTACGGACAGGAGTCTGCCTCGTCCAATGTTGTCATTATGCAGCAGACGGTACAGCCCGAAACCAATCAAATCGTCAACCTCGACGAGAGCGGTATCATCATTCCGGGTGCCATCAACGAATTGCTGGGACAGGCTACGATAGAGTTCTGGATGCGTAATGACAAGAACGTCAACTATACGCATCAGGTCGGTCCGGGTTGGGGCAAGTTCCTCTTCCATAATAGCAACAACGGCACGCTTTCCGTGGGATGGGACAGCGGCGGTACTGACCGATTGAACGTCTCGAGTATCTTCACCACGCTTGGTTCTTGGAATCATATCGCCATTGTCATCAATGGCAATGTACTTACGCTCTACGTCAACGGACTCAAGAAGGGCTCGATTACCTCGAAGACCTACTCCGGCCTTGTTGCCTTTGGAGACTTGCAGTTCGGACGTACCGCAGACATCAACCAGTGGTGGATAGGTGGCTTGGACGAGATACGTGTTTGGAAGACGGCCCGTACGCAGTCAGAGATTAAGAACAATATGCGCATCCGTATTGCCGAGCCAGCTTTGCATCCCGACCTGCTCGTCTATGTGCCCATGGAAACCATAGAAGTGAATGGTGAGACAAAGCTTCGTGAATATGTAAGTGGCAAGCATGCCAGCTTCCTAAAGCTTGGCACCCATGAAGTCGTGGAGGACAACAGTCCCTTCGAGGGTTCGCAGCCAACGCCCACACTCAACATCATCGAAAAGGGAACGTCGCATTTCGCCGGCATTCCTTTCATCCTTACTGCACAGACGTTGCTCAGCGCAAAAGCATGGACGTGGACTGTGGGCGACGGCCAAGGCGCAACGTACAGCGGCATGAGCCCAAGCTTCTGCTTTGCCGAGCCAGGCAACTACAGCATCACTTGCGAGGCGACCTTTGGCGATGGCAGTACGCTGTCGGCCACCAAGGAGATTGTTGTTGCCGAGGGTGAAGTTCCTGTTGCTGCCTTTGAGGTGCTCAACGATACCTTGCCGGCAGGCGACCGCTTCAGCTTCGTCAATCGTACTGAAGGCACTGGCTGCACCTATTTGTGGAGCATGCCAGGAGCAGAAGTGGAGGAGGTCGGAGGCACCAACGCGACTGCCCTCTATCCGCAGATAGGCACTTTCTATGTGACGCTTACGGCAACCAATCCTTACGGTTCCAGCAGTGTGACGAAGGAGGTGTCCGTGCGTGCGTCGGCACCCAGCGCTCGCTTCGATGTCTCCAAGACTGCGATTATGTTGGGAGAAGGCGTTCAGTTGACGGACGAGAGCCGCTATGTGCCGCTCTCCTGGCACTGGGAGCTGAACAACGGCAGCCGCATCTACACAGTCGACGAGCAGTCGCCCTACGTCATTCCTGCCGCGCCTGGCATCTACGACGTCAGTCTTTACGTGACCAACGACCTGGGCGAGAACACCTTGACAAACAGGCGATACCTCGTTGTCAGCAACGACGATCCTGTCTCCTGCCTCAACTTTACTGGGGCGGAAAGCCTGCAGATTCCGTGTCCCTTCGCAGAAGAACAAGGCGCCCTCACGCTTGATTGGTGGATGCGTCCCTCTGATTATCAAGGTTGCATGAGCCTTTCCTCCGCACAAGGCGACTTCTCTACTTCCGTGGAGGGCAAGGGTGCGCTCAGCATCGTGCTTGATGGCGAGAGCGTTCAGTCCGAGGAGGGTTACATCATTACGAACGAGTGGCACCACTACGCAGTTACCTTCAGCGGCGGCGACGTCAGGTTCTTCCGCGATGCCAGACTCTTCGAGACGGCTGATACAGCGTTGTCTGCCACCATTCCTGCCTTGCAAAGTGTTACGATGAACAGTGGCTACAAGGGACAGATCGACGAGGTTCGCCTTTGGGGCAGCGCACTGACAGAGGAGAAGATGAAGGCGTACAGCAACCGTCACATCGAGGATGTGGGGGCAGCGCAGGCAGATGACAATCTCTTGCTCTACTACGACTTCAACCAGAGCAGCGGCGATGTCTTGGACCGCACCAGTGGCGGCTTCAATGCCCAGCGCATTGACTTCGGCCCTGACGGCGACGCGTGGAACTCCGCTTTGGGTGTCTTCACACTCGACACGGAAGCCCTGATGCACGGCGACATCTCGGCTGACTACCTCACCAACTACAAGAACCCGTACATCACATCGCCGGGTACCGTCAATCCCAACAACAGCAGTCGGTTCCTGAAGCTAGCCATGAAGACCAGCACGTCCAAGTGGCGCGACGTCAACGCCGTTGTCTCTGGCAACATCACGACTGGCGCGCACATCGACACGGCCCATCACAGCGACATTCAGTTCGAGACACAATGGAGCGGATTCTCTGCGACGTTGCTCGACTACCGCTTGTGGCAGGCCGTCAAACTGCCAGCTGGCAAGTATCGTTTCAGCATCACGCCGGGCGACGTCGACGATATGCAAGAGAGCCGAATCGTGGCATGTGCAAGCACTTCTATGGTTAGCAATGCCAGGTGCGAAGAGCGTGCGCTGGCTTGGGCACCGCTTGCACAAGGCTCTATCAGCTTCGAAGTTGATGAGGAGAAGACGATATCGTTGGGAATTATCGTGAACTTGAGCAGTCAGTCGAGCTTCGGCATCCATGCTTTCAAGCTGGAAGGTATCACTGTGGAACCGCTTGTTCCGACTGTCAATCCTGATGGCATTCGCAACATCGACGCGTCCACAAATTCGCAGCACCCCGATGCATCGGGCATCTACGACCTGAGCGGACGCAAAGTCAGCAGCAATGGCTTGAAACCAGGCCTCTACATCAGGGACGGCAAAAAGCAGTTGATTAAGTAAACAGGTGCGGTCGGACGGCAAATCCGGCCGCATTTTTGTTGAAAAAACCTTTACATCGATTGGCGACGAAACACGCTCTTCCAGTCGATGTGGCTCGGTAAGTTTTCAAACGCAGCACGTTATATTTAAAATATCACGTGTTGCGTTTAAATTTTAACCACGCTAAGTTGACCATCCTTCCATGCCTAATTTGATGCCAAAGCGTGCGTTGTTTGTCCCCATGATGTGCCACAATGATACTTTATTAACATCATGTTGATTTTTCTCTCGTTCTAAGTGGTTGATTTTCAATGTGCATTCGTTTTAAGCCATTATTTTGCGTTTGGTGTAGAAAAGTGCCACCAAAGGCTCTAAACGCGCTTAAATCGCTTGCCGTCAGGAAAAATGTTTACATTTCGGGCAGACCATCTTCATCATTGTTACTTGCGATTTCGGGTAGGCAATCTTGTTAAAGCATGTTAAATTTCGTGCGAAGATACCCTTTTGAACAGTAAAAAATAATAATTTTGTAAGCGGAGAGTAACAAATCAAACTACCCTGCTATGAAGCGACAACTATTATTGCTGGTTTTGTTGGCCTTTTCCGCGTTTGGCCTCAACAGCACAAAAGCCATTGCGCAGAACCCCGACACCCTCACTTTCGCAGTCCTGGGCAACTCTATCTCAACGTATTACGACTACATTCCCTCCGGCTATGCCATCTACTACACTGCCGATCGCGAGCGGGACTACGGCATTCAGGTGGGCGACCAATGGTGGATGCAGCTCAGCAGGCTGTCCGGCATGACGTTCCTCGCCAATGCGTCGTGGAGCGGCTCGCGTGTCGCATGCGATGTGCTCAACAGCAATGCTCCCTTCCTCAGCAATGTCCGAGTGAAGGCGCTCGGCAGGGCAGGTGCTCCCGACTTCATCTTCATCGCCGGTGGCACCAATGATTGGAACCAGTCGAAGGTGCCTTTGGGACAGTACAGGACTGAGAACTTCACCGATTCTGTCTCATTCCGAGGCGCCTATCAGCGTCTTCTCTGGAAACTCACGACCTGGTATCCTCAGGCTCGCGTCGTCTGTCTGAGCATTCTGCCGCGAGGAGAAGGCGTCAACAACAAGAACTCACAAGGCTGGAGCCAGGCAGATGCCAATGCCAGCATCCAGCATATAGCAGAGCAGTTCGGGCAGTACTACATCGACTGCACCACGATACCCTTCAGCAGCAACTGGGGCTTGTACATGCTCCCAGGCAACCTGCATCCCACTGCTGCCGGCTTTACCATCATGGCGCAGCACATCTACAACCAAATGCTTTCGCAAGGCATCATCACAAGCGACCTGAAACGCTCGGACGAAGTGGACACGGCGGAGCGTCTGCTCGACCTTTCCTTCACCGAGAGCGGCATCGTCAATCAGGGCACTTTCGCTGCCAAGATAGGCAAGCATGGCACCGTCAGCACCTATTACGACGCTGAGCACGACACGTACTACGGTTGCACGAAGGCAAAGTCGACGGACTATTATTATGCCGCCTACGATGAGGGTTCGATGCTTGCCGACGCCTTCAATGGCAACTTGACTTGGGAGGTGCTCGTTCGTCTCGACAGTCAGGCCGATGCAGACGGCAATATAAGCAGGACTTGCATACTGGGCAACGAGGAGAACGGCGGCTGGGCATTCTACAATTCGCCTGTGGCAAGCGCCTTCACGTTTGCCCACAAGAGCGGAGTAAAAAGCTCAGTCAAGAGCATCACGGGCGATTCGATACTCGTCAGCGGCAAGTTCTATCACCTCGTTGTCACGATGGACAGGGTGAGTCACATCATGAGATACTTCATCAACGGCAACCTCGTCTGCACCGGCACCCGCGCCGGAACCGACATGATGCTGCCTCAGTGCGGTACTATCAAAGGCCGCAAGGGCATGTGGATCTGCCTGGGAGGCGATGCCAAGGCAGGCGCCTACTCCGGCGGCGCAGAGAATTCGTCGGCTTGTAGCTTTGTCTTCGCCCGCATCTATGACGGCGCACTCTCCCAAGACGCTGCCGTCGGCCTCTACAACGACGACGTCAAGCGCTTCACCGAACCGCAGGCGTCGCATGGCACGGAACTCCTCATGGACATGCAACTCACGCCGACGGGGGCTCTCAACTACGCGCCTTCGTACTACGACAAACCCATCGAGATGAAAGGTGAAGTGGCGCTCAACTTCAATTCCGACATCAACCAGTACGAAGCTCAGTTCAGCGGCACCAAATCTCAGTTCTTTATGTACAACGTGGGCAACGACCCGTTGCTGATGAACACACTCTCAGATGCCTACAGCGTCGAGGTCTTCTGCCGCACCAACTCTGCTACGCCAGCAGCAACAACACGCCCAATCGGCTTCCTCAATGGCTATGGCTTCGGTTTGCAAATGAGCAACAGGGGCAACGTCAGCTACTGCACGGCCACAGTCGGCAATAAGGCTGACGGCACTTTCGCTATGACACAATGGACTGCGACTGAAGACGGCATCCTCTCCGACGAGTATACTCACTATGTTATCGTCTTCGACCGCCTTAACTATACGTCCCAACTCTACATCAACGGCCAGCTGGAAAGCACGAGATGGCTCACCTTCAAGGAATGTCCGGTGTATGAATGGACCCCTTCCACCTGGTTGGCAATAGGCGGAGACGCTAAGGGAAATTACGGCGCAACGAACGCCGTGGGCACTTATCCCTTCCTGGGCGACATCGCAATGGTGCGCATCTATGGCAGAGCCCTCAAGAAGAACGAGATTAAAAGCCTGCGTGATATCCTCACCACGCAGGAAATGAACTATACTCTGGGCTACAACGGCTATGCCCCTGTCTGCCTGCCTTACGTCTGGCAAGTGCCCGAGGGATGCATCGCATACGTCGTCTCCAAGATAGACTCCCCGTCGGTCATACTGACGCCCATTGCTATGGCTGGCGAATGCATACCCTACGGAACCCCAGTCATCCTGAAGGGAACTGCGAGAAGCACTGTCACGCTGACTGCCCTCAACAAGAGCGAAGTCGATGCAAACTGCCTGTTACCGCTCTCGCAACCTAACCTGTTGGTCGGTGTATTCCCGGGTCGAACACTCACGGCAAACGGGGGATACTACATGAAGACTACCGGCGAGAAGATTTATCGCGCAACAGGTAATGTGACGCTGCATGCGTTCAGTTGCTACCTGCCCTCCGACGAGCGCCTTGCAAGCTACGCAATCGAGGAGGAAGACGCTACCGGCATCGGCAACATCTCTGCCCAACCTCTTTCACGAGAATCGGAGGAGATGTATAACCTTGCTGGGCAACGCATCAGCAAACCACAGCGCGGCATAAATATTAAAGGAAGAAGAAAGGTATTGGTTCGATAGACGAAGGAAAAGCTGAGGTGCATGCCTCAGCTTTTCTTTATGTACTTGCGCCCTTTCTGCACAACGACGCCTTTCGTCGCCTTATCTTTTGCGACTTGCTGGCCTGCGAGGTTGTAGAGCTTTTCCTCTGCTCCTTCGCCAAAAGGGCGACGCACCTTCTCTATCCCGTTCGGGTCTTCATAGTCAATGGTCACAACGTCGCCTGCTTCCACACCTGATATCGTATATACATTTCCTCTGGCATCAAGGGTAACTTGGGTGCCGTTGAGACGCACGACATAGTTCCCTTCAGCCAGTTTGTCATAGCGAACACGTAAGGGTTGGCCTGCGTTGCTGGTGATGGCAACGTGCATTGCTCTGCCATCCTGCCAGGTTTCGTCGACGGTGAAGTTGCCCTGTGCCTTCAATCCGGCGACACTACCTTCTGTCCACGCCGAGGGTAGGGCAGGGAGCAAACTGATGACGTCGTCATATGACTGCAGGAGCATCTCACAGATGCCGCTTGTGCAACCATAGTTGCCGTCAATCTGGAAAGGCGAGTGCGCGTCGAATAGATTGTAGTAGCAACCGCCGTAGTTGCCCATCTCGATGACGTAACTTCCCGAATGACGCAGGGCCAACGAAAGGTTTCTGCGTGCGCGGTCACCATCAAGGCAGCGGCTATATGTGTTCGTCTGCCAACCCATCGACCATCCCGTCACGTCGCCATTGCGAGCAATTTGTCCATTGTAAGCGGCTTCGAACAAGCGTTTGCCTTCTGTACTTTCGTCGAAAGCGCTCACTTGCGAGAACGGATAAAGACACATCAAGTGTGAGAGATGACGATGTCCTGGGTCGGAAAGCGCGTTGTTCTTCCACTCCGAGATGCACGTCTTGCCGTTGTACGTCTCTGTCCACAGCCCGCGGTCGAAGTTGTCGTAAAGTTCTTGGATGGCTGCTATCTGCACTTCCGTGAGCGGAGACTCGCTGCCAAGTTCGTTATGCCCCTTCATTATCTCGTCCAACACTTCGTAGCTTGTTTGCTGACCGAAAGCGGTGACATCGACTGGACCGTGCTCAGGACTCCACTCACCTGTTATTTCGTATTTGCCGTCGCTGCCTTTCGTGGCGATTGACTTGGTGAAGAGCGCGTTCTGATACATCACGGGAAGAGCCCTTTTCAGGAACGCCTTGTCCATCGTGTACTTGTAGTAACGCCATAAATGTGAGCAGTACCAGGCACCAAGTGTCTTCATCGAAGAGTTGCTCCACGTCGAGGTACCACCGAAAATGTTATTCTCCACGGCAACCGTCCATCCTTGTGCTCCGCTCTTGAGCATCGTGGCGAATTGGTACCAAGGGGAGTTCGATCCGGGCGCTCCGAGGTCGAGAATGTGGTTGAGGAACGGCAGATGCATCTCCGAGAGATTCGCCGGGTCAGCAGGCCAGTAGTTCATCTGCACATTGATATCCGCGTGAATGTCGCAATGCCAGAACGACGTGTTGCTACGGTCGTTCCATATGCCTTGCAGGTTTGACGGGGCGTGAATGCTCGTATCGAGGTTCGCGCCAATTGTGAAGTAACGTCCATATTGGAAGTAGAGTGCTTCGAGGAAGAGTCCGTCGCTGCTTATCTTGTTCTGCGTCGAAGCATTGTAGAACTTGATAAGGTCTTCTGTTGTCATCGTGGAAGCAGTTCCGATTTGCAGGCTGACACGGTTCATCAGCGCACTATGCGCGGCTTTGTGGTCGGCAAGCAATGATGTGTAGCCTTTTTCTGCTGCCTCGTTGATGCGTGTACTTACGGTTTGCGACAGTTCGGCGGCAGTCTGTCCGCTTACGAACGAAGCGTTGCTCGTATCATAATCGGTTGCGGCGGCCATAATGATGTCCATCCAAGATGCATCGGTTACGCTGATACCTTCACTATTGATGCTCGTTGTGCCATCTGTCTTGACCTTGAAGCGCGTATTGTAGCTCACGATTTGCAGCTTGCCGCTGAACGTCGCAGAGGCAGTTCCGTCGCTTTCTGAAGCATAAGTCACGCTGCTTGCGTTGATTTGTTTGTCGGGTGCGTAGCTTATGTTGAGAGCCAAAGGCTGCTCCCCATCCGCTTCATAATGAGCCACGAGGACTTTGTCAGTGGCTGACACGAAGTAGCGGCGGTGGAAACGTGTCTGCCCGTCTGCTGCTTTGAAGTTCACGCCGGCCACTCCGTCGATGATGTCCAAGAAGCGATTATACGCTTCGATGGGCTTGTTGTCGGAAGCGGCGGCAGAGAACGTGCCACTCTTGTCCTTGACGAGAATCGAGCCGAAGTTCTGGAAGTAGCCTTGATTGCCGGAGTTCGTGGCAGTAGCGCTCCAGAGAGTTTTCTCGTTGAACTGTATATCGTCGCACATGACGCCGCCTCGAATGGTTGCGCCTATCTGCCCGTTACCCATCGGCAGAGCATACTCCATCCATGTGTCTGCGACGCCTGTGGCTGTGGCGGGGATGTCGTACCAAAGGGAGAAGTCGTGAATGTCGTTCGGTCTGGAGCCTTTTTCGCCGACGCAAAACTCATTGGGAAGCACGTCGGATTCGGCAATGAGGTATAGAATATTGTTGACATCGGCAGCTGCCCAGAGGCCGATTTCCTTGCCTACTCCTGTGCCGCCCCACTGGTTGAAGTATCGGTTGGCTTGCGATGCTGCTCCGTTCCACGAGATTTCATACTTGCCGACATAGTTCGTGTTGGTCGTTGCCTCGATGGTAAAGCCGTTGGCATCTGCTGCCTGACGTGTCTTCACGCGACTTCCATCATAGTAAGCATGCCGCCCAGAGCCTTTGTTGACGAGTTGGAAGTTGTCCTTGCTGCCGACAAGTTTCCAGAGTTGCGACTGCTCACCATATTTGCGCCCCTGCGTTGTGATGTTTTTCGAAGCGCCCATGTCTTGGAGCACAAGGTCGGAGTTGGCGAAGGTGACGTAGTAGAAGTTCTCCTGCGTGTCGTTGGAGAAGTAGTCGTCTGGGATGCCTTGAATGGTGAAGATGAAGCGCGAGCCGGTGTCCGTGCTGCCTGCTGAACTGTCCCAATACGCGAGATAGTTGCCGCGCTTGTTCCAGTACTTGCTGGCCGAGCCGTGGTCCTTTATCCAGAAGCCCTCGCCGTTCTGTCCCATGTCGAACTTTGTGACGACTTGCGTGTTGGCTTCGGTCACCATTTTTGCCCTGGCGCTTGCTTCGGTGCCGCTCATTCCGATGACGTAGTTCTCGCCTCGAGCCTTGTTGTAGAACATGTAGCCGTCGGTCTCGTTGCCTATGAAAGTCCAGAGTCCGTTGTCGGTCGTGTCCTCGGTAGTATTGTTGAGGAGGAGATAGACGCCGTCTCTGTAGCCCGACTTGGTGCTGAGGTAGCCGCCGTTTCCCACTTTAATTGTGTACCAACGGGCGTTTGTGAGGTCTGCTGCTCCTGCCGTCATGGCCAGCAGGAGAATGAGAAATGAGAGTGTGAATCTTTTCATATAGGTATTAGTGGTTAGTTGTAGATGTTCTTTTTCAGCCTTCGCGGAGAAAGTCGAGCATTTCGAAGATTTCTTCCTTCGTGGCTTGCTGGTTGATTCGAATGTCGCCGATGCCTGCCATAAGCGTGAAGTTGATGTCGTTTCCCACGTTCTTCTTGTCGTGCCGCATCAGTTCGTAGAGTCGTTCGTACTGCTTGCAGTCCAGGATTGGGTCGCCGTAGTGCTGGCGGATGAACTGTACGGTTTGTCTGAGCCTGTCCTTCGGGAAGTCGCACTTCACGACGCTCAGGTAGAGTTCGCAGATGAGCCCCCATGCCACGGCGTATCCATGCAGCACGGTTCGCCCTTCTTCCATGGCGAGACTCTCAAGCGCGTGACCTGCCGTATGCCCCAGGTTGAGTGCTTTTCGCAGCCCTTTCTCGGTCGGGTCTTGCTCCACGATGCCTTCCTTGATGCGGACACTTTTTGCTACAAGCGTGCTGAGTTCCCCGTAATCAGGCGATTCGATGTCGAACCTGAGCAGTTCCGCGAAGTTTTTTTCGTCGCTGATGAGACCGTGCTTGAGCATCTCGGCATAGCCTGAGAGCAGGTTCTTCATGTCGAGCGACTTGAGAAACTCGCTGGAGAGGATGACCGTGTCGGCCGAGTTGAAGACTCCGATTTCGTTCTTCAGCCCGCCGAAATTGATGCCGGTCTTGCCTCCGACGCTTGCATCGACCTGGCTCAGCAGCGTGGTTGGCACGTTGATGAAGGTGATGCCGCGTTTGAAGGTGCTTGCGGCAAAGCCTCCGAGGTCGGTCACCATGCCTCCTCCCAGGTTCAGGAGCAGCGAGTGACGGGTTGCACCGCCTTGCTGAAGGGCAGTCCAGACATGCTGGAGCGACTGGAGCGTCTTGTTGTCGTCGCTTTCGCCGATGGTGATTAGCTGTGCTTCCTCGAAGCAAGAGAGGGGTTTAACGATTGTCCAGCAGAGTCTGGCGGTCGTTGTGTCGGTCAGGACGAAGAGTCTGTCGTGCGGGCAACTCTGGATGGCATCCCCGATGTCCTGCTTCAAGTCTCGGCTTATGATGAGTTTCTGTTTCACTTTTCCGAGGTTAATGCCTTCAAAATTCAATGTTCAATCTCCAATAACACCGCAAAGATACACATTATATATTATTATAAAGGGAAAAGCGGAAAGTGAAAAGTAAAAAATGAGAAAATACGAAAAAAGTTGCGCAAATGTTTGTCTATTCCGTGAAAAAGCCGTACCTTTGCCGAGCAAAAACGGTGAAGGGCTATGGGATTTTGCTTGTTGAGGCCTTTGGGACTCAACAAAAATGCTTTCCAAACTCGAGCCGTTTATGCGGATGGCGGGATAGCTCAGCTGGTTAGAGCGTCGGATTCATAATCCGGAGGTCGTGGGATCGTGACCCACTCCCGCTACAAAAGGCTAAAAAGACAGGGACTTGTGATTCACTCGCAAGTCCTTGTCTTTTATTCTCTTATGCCTGCTCGGCAGACACAGCGCGTTAAGTTGCCCAACGCCCCACGGGATAAATAAATTTTACCCACGGGATAATTTCATTTTACCCACGTAATATTTTATTTTTAACACGTGATAATTTCATTTTACCCACGTGATGTTTTCAAACGTCCCCCGGGGTAGTTTCTCGGGCACCGAGTTTTTTCTGCCGTTTTCCTTGCTTTGTATTCATTTTATCCTTAACTTTGCGATGTATTTTCTAATGTTTTGTACTATGAAAAGATTGTTTTTATGCCTTATTGCAACGTTGAGTGTGTTCTCCCTTGCCGCTCAAAGTGAGTTCGACAACGAAGTGATGCAGACGATTATGGCGCGTCGCTCTATCCGCAAGTACTTGGATAAGCCCGTGGAGCACAGCAAG
>JAGCNZ010000088.1 GCA_017645655.1 Bacteroidaceae bacterium
GAGATGAAGATCGGCGACAACCGTCTGTGCCTCTTCACCCTGTCAGATGTCAACGACCTGCCTGCCAAGGTGGGAACAGATGTCCGTTACGAGCGTCTGAGTACAGACCGAAGCGACTGCCGCCTGTCATTCGCCAGTCCCGTGGGACTGCTGTTGCCCTGTAACCACATCTATAACCAATATGTAATTCTCGACAACAGTGATGACAACCTGCAGCGGTTTGAGAAGACGGCCAGGAACATGCAGTCGCTGAGCCGCTACTCACGGAGCAATGCCATCAACAAGGAGTGGATAGACATGTACCTGAACGAAGCGCACTCCCAGGGACTCATCAGCGTCCGTGCCCACTACAACGTCATAGCATGGAGTGACGACGCTGAAGAACTGAAGCACGCCAAGAACGACATCGGAAGCCAGTTGGCCAGTATGGAGTGTATGCCAAGGCACAACACCGTCGACTGCCCAACACTCTACTGGTCCGGCATCCCCGGCAACGAGGGCGACTTCCCTGCGGAAGAGTCGTTTTATACGTTCATCGAGCCAGCAGTGTGCCTGTTTACCGAAGAGACCAACTACAGGTCGTCGCTCTCGCCATTTGGAATAAAAATGGTGGACAGGCTGACGGGAAAGCCGCTGCACATTGACATCAGCGACTTGCCGATGAAGAAGGGTGTCACGACGAATAGAAACAAGTTCGTGCTTGGGCCTTCGGGCAGCGGAAAGAGTTTCTTTATGAACCACGTCGTGCGCCAGTACTATGAGCAGGGTACGCACGTCGTGCTGATTGATACAGGACACTCGTATGCGGGACTGTGTGCCATGATCCACCGTAAGACACACGGACAGGATGGCATATACTACACCTACACCGAGGAACATCCGATTTCATTCAACCCGTTCTATACGGATGACTACGTTTTCGACGTGGAGAAGAAGGATTCGATAGTGACACTGCTGCTGACGCTCTGGAAGAGTGAGAACGAGGAAGTCACAAAGACCGAATCGGGAGAGTTGGGCAGTGCGGTTTCTGCTTACATCAGCATGATCCAGGCAGACCATACCATTGTGCCGTGCTTCGACACCTTCTATGAGTACATGCGCGACGTGTACCGCCAGCAGATGCAGGAACGTGACATCAAGGTAGGGAAGGATGACTTTAATATCGACAACTTCCTGACCACGCTTCGCCAGTACTACCGAGGCGGACGCTACGACTTCCTGCTGAACTCGAAGGAGAACATCGACCTGCTGGGCAAACGCTTCATCGTGTTTGAAATCGACTCCATCAAGGACAACAAGGAACTGTTTCCCGTGGTGACCATCATCATCATGGAGGCGTTCATCAACAAGATGCGACGGCTGAAGGGAGTGCGGAAGATGCTGGTGGTGGAAGAGGCGTGGAAGGCGCTGACCTCGGCAAACATGGCCTCCTACATGCTCTACATGTACAAGACGGTGAGAAAGTTCTTCGGCGAGGCTGTGGTGGTGACGCAGGAGGTGGATGACATCATATCATCGCCCATCGTGAAGGAGAGCATCATCAACAACTCCGACTGCAAGATTCTGCTCGACCAACGCAAGTACATGAACAAGTTCGACCAGATACAGAACCTGCTCGGACTGACGGAGAAGGAAAAGGGGCAGATACTGAGCATCAACCAGGCCAACAATCCCTCGCGGTTCTACAAGGAGGTGTGGATAGGTCTGGGCGGAACGCAGTCGGCGGTGTACGCTACGGAAGTAAGCCCGGAGGAATATCTTGCATACACGACGGAAGAGACCGAGAAGATCGAGGTGCAGCGTCTGGCGGAGAAACTGGGCGGTGACATCGAGGGTGCCATCAAGCAACTGGCAGACAAACGTAGGGAAAGCTCGAAGTAAGTCATAACCACCAGAAAAAAAGAAACGGTGCAGCCATGCACCAAGTAATAAACCATTAACAACAAAAAGAAAATGAGAACAAAAGTATTCGTATTGATGAGCCTCTGCTTGACGCTGTTCGTCGGCAAGGCCAGTGCACAGTGGACGGTCGTTGACCCTACCAATCTGGCACAGGGTATCGTGAACTCCTGCCGTGAGATCGTGCAGACCTCCACGACTGCGGAAAATATGATCAACAACTTCAAGGAGACGGTGAAGATCTACGAGCAGGGAAAGAAATACTACGATGCCCTGAAGAGCGTGAACAACCTGGTGCGCGATGCCCGCAAGGTGCAGCAGACCATTGTCATGGTGGGCGACATCACTGACATCTATGTCAATTCGTTCCAGAAGATGATGCACGACGAGAACTTTTCCGTTGAGGAACTGTCAGCGATTGCCAGTGGCTACACGAAACTGCTGGAGGAATCGACGGGCGTACTCAACGAACTGAAGACGGTCGTGAATATCTCGACGCTCTCCATGACCGACAAGGACAGGATGGACGTGGTGGACAAGTGCTACCGTGACATGAAACACTACCGTAACCTCGTCAACTACTACACCAACAAGAACATCTCCGTGTCGTACCTCCGTGCCAAGAAGAAACACGACCTCGACCGTGTGCTGAAGCTCTACGGCAAAGGGGCTCAGAAGTACTGGTAAACCAAAGGCTCAACAGGAATGATGACAGACTTATTGCTAATCATCGACACGGACAACATCCACACCATCCTGCGCCAGTTGTACGACGACATGATGCCGCTCTGCTCACAGATGACGGGCGTGGCAAGGGCGGTGGCCGGGTTCGGTGCGCTGTTCTATATCGCCTACAGGGTATGGCAGTCGCTGGCACGGGCAGAGCCAATAGACGTGTTCCCAATGCTGCGCCCGTTCGCCATCGGCATCTGCATCCTGCTCTTCCCGACGCTGGTTCTCGGAACGCTCAACAGTGTGATGAGTCCGATAGTGCAGGGCGTGAGCACGATGCTTGAAGGGCAGAAGCTGGACTTGGAGGAACTGCGACAGCAGAAGGACGAACTGGAGACGGAGATGATGAAGCGTAACCCTGAGACGGCCTATCTGGTGGATGATGCGGAGTTTGACAAGGAACTGGAAAATCTCGGCATATCGCCGTCGGATTTGGCGACGATGGCGGGGATGTATGCGGAGCGCGGACTGTACAAGCTGCAGAAGATGATACGCGACGGCTTCCGCTATATCCTGGAACTGGTGTTCGAGGCGGTGTCGCTGATGATAGACGTGCTCAGGACGTTCTTCCTCATCGTGCTGTCGATACTCGGGCCGCTGGCATTCGGCATAGCGGTGTACGACGGATTCCAGAGTACGCTCACGGGGTGGATGTGCAGATACATACAGGTGTATCTCTGGTTGCCCATCGCAGATTTGTTCAGCTGCATACTGGCGAGAATCCAGCAGTTGAGCATCGAACATGACATTGTGCAGATGCAGACGGATCCGGGTTTCTCGCTCGACTCATCGGATGGGGTTTATCTTATCATGATGCTGATAGGCATCATCGGCTACTTCACCGTGCCTACGGTGGCCGGATGGGTGATACAGGCAGGCGGAATCGGCAACTATAACCGCAACGTGAACAAGTCGCTGACCAAGAGCGGAGGCGCTATGAAGAGCGGTGCGCTGTGGCTAGCCAAATAGAGAATATGAACAACTAAAATTGTAACGACAAAAAGAGAAATGGAATTCAAGTCATTGAAGAACATCGAATCATCATTCCGGCAGCTTCGGCTGTTCGGGATGATCTTCCTGGCCGCATGTACGGTGGTCACGGTGTGGTCGGTGTGGAGTTCGTACAGCTTCGCTGAGAAGCAGCGCGAGAAGATCTACGTGCTCGACGGCGGCAAGTCGCTGATGCTGGCACTCTCGCAGGACCTTTCACAGAACCGTCCGGCAGAGGCGAGGGAACACGTGCGCCGCTTTCACGAACTATTCTTTACGCTGGCACCAGAGAAGAGTGCCATTGAGAGCAATGTGCAACGTGCATTGGTGATGGCCGACAAGAGTGCCTACAACTACTACCGTGACTTTGCGGAGCAGGGCTTTTATAACCGTGTCATCGCAGGTAACATCAATCAGACAGTGAGGGTGGACAGCGTGGTGTGCGACTTCGACAGCTATCCATATCAGGTGAGGACGTTCGCAAGACAGACGATTATCCGTGAGAGTAACGTGACTGAAAGGACACTGGTGACAGAGTGCCGACTGATGAACTCCAGCCGCTCGGACGATAACCCCAACGGCTTCCAGATACGGAACTTCACGATCATCGAGAACAAGGACATCAGGACAGTGAAGAAATGAAGCAGGAAGTTGTAAGGCTGAAAGACAGGATTGCGGGAGGCATCAAGGTAAGGCTTGATGCGCTCTCGCCTGAGCAGAGGATGCACGTAGTCATTGGTATGTTCTGTATCTTGGTTGTCCTGCTGCTGTTCTGCATCTGGCAGACGGTGACGGACATTGCCAACAACAGGCGGGACGGCATGACCATCGTGATAGAGCATATCGACAAGCCTGTCGTGATTGGGAGTGTCAGGGATCGTAATTCACTAACAACAAACGAAAAATCAAATGGAGAAAGAAGAAAAGGAAATGTTGGATCAGGAACAAGTGCAAGGCGGAGCCTCGGACAGCTCATCCCCGGCGGGGCAGAAGAATGAGAGTCAGAAGCAGGAACCGAAGCCCAGAAAGGAACTGACTGAGGAAGAGAAGCTGAAGCGCAATAAGATGATGGTGCTCGGTGCTGCCGTCATTGGCATGGTGGTCATCGTGCTCTGGCTGTTCAGTTCGCTGGGTGGCGGTAGTGACGATGCTGTGGGCAGAAGCGGTTTCAATACCGAGATGCCTGACGCTGACAAGGAAAGTACTGGTATTGCCGACAAGAGCAAAGCCTACGAGATGGACGGCATAAAGAAAGACCAACAGGCACGACACGACCTGGGAGCGTACTCAGTGAGTGAGACGGATTCCGTCGCGGTAACAGACGATATGAACCTGATGGCAAAGGCTGAACACAAGGATGAAGAGGTTTCGCCAGCCAAGCAGAGGGTGCAGCAGTCGGCAGAGGCATGTAACGAACTGAGCCAGACGCTCGGCAGTTTCTACCAGCCTTCGGGCGATGCTGCCAATGAGGAACTGAAGAACCGCATAGCGGAACTGGAGCAGAAACTGACATCACAGACTGCATCAAGCGGGAGCAATGTTGATGACCAGTTGGCCTTGATGGAGAAGTCCTATCAACTCGCTGCCAAGTATATGCCAGCGGCACAGAGTGGAAACGGTCAGGTTGCATACGCAGGAGCAGGTGAACAAGGGACTTCTGGCCAGCAGGGAAAGAAACGCAAGGTCTCGCCAGTGCAGCAGGTGGCAAAGACGGTGGTCTCGGCTCTGAGCAATCAGGTGTATGACTGTGAGGATGACGATGGCGGTTTCGTCTTCAACTCGTTCAATACTGCGGTAGGTGCTAATGGCGGTGTCAGTCGCAAGAACACGATTTCAGCATCGGTCTATGGCTACCAGACCGTAACTGACGGGCAGACGGTGAGACTGCGGCTGTTGGAGCCGATGGCGGTGGATGAGCGCATCATCCCGAAAAACTCTATAGTGGTCGGCTCCACGAAGATCCAGGGCGAACGGCTTTGTATCACCATCACATCTATAGAGAACGGCAGGATGATCATTCCCGTGGAGTTGTCAGTCTATGACACCGACGGACAGGAAGGAATCTTCATTCCCAACTCAATGGAGGTGAGTGCCGCCAAGGAAGTTGCAGCCAACATGGGCGGATCGATGGGAAGCAGCATCAATATCTCGTCGGATGCCAAGGCGCAACTGGTCTCTGACGTCGGCAAGGGACTGATTCAAGGGACGAGTCAGTACATCGCCAAAAAGATGCGCACGATAAAGGTGCATCTGAAGGCAGGGTATCAGGTGCTGCTCTATCAGAAGGAGAACTAATTTTATAACCAATTAACGACAAAAGAAATAACGATTATGAGAATGAAGACTGTTTTGATGATTGCTTGCGCCCTGTTTATGGGCGCAAGCGCAGTGAATGCACAGAATACGGAACTGCCCAAGGATGGCGACTTGTTTCAGGGGCTGACACGAAGTATTACATACGACCGCATGATTCCGCCTCACGGATTGCAAGTGACCTTCGACAAGACCGTGCATATTATCTTCCCTGCCTCCGTAACCTACGTGGACTTGGGTTCTGCCAACATCATGGCTGGCAAGGCTGACGGTGCAGAGAATGTGATTCGAGTCAAGGCTACCAAGCGATGGTTCAAGGGCGAGACGAACATGAGCGTTATCACGGAAGATGGTAGTTTTTATGCATTCAATGTGAAATACGCCAAGGAACCGGACAAACTGAACATCGAGATGAAGGACTTCATCCATGACGGCTCTGCGGTGAACAGACCGAATAACTCGATGGACATCTACCTAAAGGAACTCGGCTCGGAGAGTCCAGTATTAGTGCGACTGGTGATGAAGAGTGTCTGGAAGCAGAACGAGCGAATAGTAAAGCACATCGGAAGCAAGGGCTTCGGGATTCACTTCTTGCTGAAGGGCATCTATACTCACAACGGACTGCTGTACTTCCACACGGAGATCAAGAACTCCAGCAACGTGCCTTTTGACGTGGACTATATCACATGGAAGATCGTGGATAAGAAGGTTGTGAAGCGCACTGCCATTCAGGAGCAGGTCATCCAGCCATTGCGCACACAGAACTTTGTGCTGAACGTATCGGGCAACTCGTCAGAGCGCACGGTGTGGACGATGGATAAGTTTACGCTGCCCGATGACAAGTGTCTGGTGGTAGAACTGGCAGAGAAGAACGGCGGGCGCAATCAGCAGTTCGTCATTGAGAACTCGGACCTGGTACGTGCAAAGTTAATCAGTGAATTGAAAGTGAAGTAGGTGAACAGATATAGAGTATCGGAACAAAAAAGGAACATTACAGAACTTACAAGAAAAAAATGAAGAAACTATTGATGATTGGAGTGCTTGCCCTGACTATGGGGCAAGCCTCCGCACAGCGGTGTCTGCCCAAGATGCAGGGCATTGAGGTTAGCGGCGCTTTCGTGGATGGCAAGCCGTTGAGTGCAGCATTCTGTGGCGGTGTGGCACTGTCCACCTATACGAAGAACGGCAGCAAGTGGGTGTTCAGCGGCGAGTATCTGCAGCGTGAATACGGCTACGACGAGGACACGGCTATTCCCGTCAGTCAGTTCACGGCAGAGGGCGGCTACTATCAGAAGTTGCTCACGGATGCCAGTAAGACCTTGTTTATATATGGCGGCGTGTCGGCACTGGCCGGATACGAGAGTGTTAATTGGGGAAAGACGCTGTTGCCTGATGGTGGCACATTACAGGACAGGGATGCTTTCGTCTATGGCGGTGCGCTGACGCTGAACGTCGAGGTGTATCTGTCAGACCGCTTGGCACTCATGGGCAATGTACGTGAACGCTGCCTGTGGGGCAATGATACGGGGCATTTCCATACACAGTACGGTGTGGGAGTGAAACTGATCATCAACTGACGGTAGGCTATAAGTATCGAGGAAATACGTGACATGCCCGTGACGGACTTCCTGCATAAGTTGGGGGAGAAGCCCGTTAGGCAAAGAGGCAATGAAGTATGGTATCATGCACCATACCGCTCTGACAAGACCCCATCGTTCTGTGTGAACA
>JAGCNZ010000089.1 GCA_017645655.1 Bacteroidaceae bacterium
CACGTAATATTTTTATTTTAACACGTGATATTTTCAATTTACCCACGTGATGTTTTCAACTTTAACGTAGGTTGTCCATTATCATCATGAGTTGTTCTTCGCTGACGCATAGCACTTCGCGAGGCTTGCTGCCCTTTGCAGGACCCACGATGCCTGCCTTCTCGAGTTGGTCCATCAGGCGTCCGGCCCTGTTGTAGCCAATGGCGAACTTGCGCTGAATCATGCTCGTACTGCCGTTTTGCTCGCTTACAATCATGCGAGCGGCATCTTCGAACATCGGGTCGAGGTGCGACATATCCACATCACCTATGCTGCTTTCGTCGTCGCCTTCAAGCGGAACTTCCGGCAAGAGGTAGGGAGATGTGTAACTTTGCTGCTTTGCAATGTAGTGCACGATGTCCTCAAGCTCGTTCGTATCGATGAATGCGCACTGGATTCGCACGGGTTCCGAGCCAGTCATCAAGAGCATGTCGCCCTTTCCGACGAGCTGATTCGCTCCAGTTCGGTCGAGGATTGTCTTGCTGTCCACGCCTGTCGTCACCTTGAACGCCATTCGTGCAGGGAAGTTTGCCTTGATGGTGCCGGTGATGATGTTAGCCGTAGGACGTTGTGTCGCAATAATCATGTGTATGCCGACCGCTCTTGCAAGCTGGGCGATGCGAGCGATAGGCAGCTCTATCTCCTTGCCTGCCGTCATGATGAGGTCGCCGTACTCGTCGATGACTACCACGATGTAGGGCATAAACCTATGTCCATTCTGCGGATTAAGCTGGCGTTCGCGGAACTTCTCGTTGTATTCCTTGACGTTTCTCGCGTGTGCTTTCTTCAGGAGATCGTAGCGTTGGTCCATCTCTATGCAGAGGCTCTTGAGCGTCTGAATGACTTTGTTGACGTCGGTAATAATGGGTTCTTCGACATCTTCATTGCCCTCCACCTGTGCGAGGAAATGGTTAACAATGGGTGCGTAAAGGCTGAACTCGACCTTCTTAGGGTCGATCATCACCAGTTTTAACTCGGCAGGATGCTTCTTGTAAAGTAGGGAAGTGATGATGACATTCAGGCCTACTGACTTGCCTTGACCTGTTGCACCAGCCACAAGTAAGTGCGGCATCTTGGCGAGATCCGCGATAAAGACTTCGTTGGTAATCGTTTTGCCGAGCGCGATAGGCAGTTCATAATCCGTTTCTTGGAACTTACGGCTGTTCAGTATGCTCTCCATCGAAACCATCTGAGGCTTGAGGTTCGGCACTTCAATGCCGATTGTTCCCTTGCCGGGAATGGGCGCGATGATGCGGATACCGAGTGCGCTGAGGCTCAGGGCAATGTCGTCTTCCAAGTTGCGAATCGTGCTGATGCGAATGCCGGGAGCAGGCGTTATCTCGTATAGCGTGATAGTCGGGCCGATGGTGGCTTTCGTGTTGTCGAGAATCTCTACCCTGAAGTTGCTCAGCACCGTTTTGATTCGGTTCTTGTTATTGCGCTGCTCCTCCATATCGATAGCATTCGTCGTGCTATCATAATGGGTAAGCAGGTCGATGGTGGGGTATTTGTAGTTCTCCAAATCGAGCTTCGGGTCGTAAGGCTCCAGCGTTCGTCCGTCGGAAAGGTTGGCTTTCTCAGGATCTTGACCCACGACTACCGTGATGTTATCCTCGTCGTTCGTCTCCTCCAAGCCTTTCAGGGGAGCCAACGGATCATTGTCGAACTTAACGACTGTCGCGGTTGAAGATGCTTCGTCGCAGAAGGGCGTGTGCGGTTCTTCGTCCTCTTCCGCTTCTTCAGGCCCTTCGTCTTCGCTGTCAGGCATCAGAGGAGCAAATGGGTCGGACTGTTCTTCCGGTTCCGACTCCACTTCTTCGCCGGCTTCTTCCTCTTTCTTGCGAATGACTTTGTGCCGTATCCAGGTAATCGCTTCGTCGCTTAAGTAGAAGAGATAAAGTAGGGCGGAGAGGATGAAGATGAGGAGCGTGCCGAAACTTCCCACTTTCTCTCTGAGGAAATGGAGTTCGTTCTGACCTATCATTCCCTCCCAAAGTATGTAGGAATTCTGTGCTCCGGGAATAAATGGAACGATGTATGCGGCAAAGGCAGACAGCCATGCCATGATGATCATGCAGTTGAGGAACCACAGATGAAGACGCACCTTTGCCAATCCCATGATGCGAATGCTGGTTGCAAGCATCAGTACGGGAATCAAGATGCTTGATACTCCGAACGTGTTATCCATGAGCCAATGTGCAACTTCATAGCCCCAACGACCCAACCAGTTTGCCGCCGTGTACGAATCACTCGTGACATACTTCTGGTCTTCGGCGCCTGTGAAGATGTGCGAGATGAGTGCAATCAGGATTGCAAGCGAGAGTGTTGCCAGCACGGCACCCCATACGAAGCGCATGTTGTCGCTGTGTTCGCCCTTCTTCTTCGGGTTAACGTCTTCGTTGTCCTTGATGTTGGAGCGGAACCAACTGAGCGAGCGAGACCATCCGGACTGCCCTTTATTCTTGCGCTTTACAGCCGTTTTGTTCGTCGGCTTATATTGTCTTACGCTTTTCTTTGCGTCCATATACCTTATTATATATGCAAATTACGGGCGCAAAATTACTAAAAAAACAGGAATAAACGAAGCGTAATAAGGAATTATTTACGCTAATTAGAAAAACTTAACATGGTTGGTTGGTAAACTAAGCGAGGGTAATTGCCAAACTACACGTGTTAAGTTGTCCGACTTCACGTGTTAAGTTTGCCAACTTCACGTGTGATGTTTGCAATCGTCACGTGTCGCGTTTTGCATCATGCCTCGAGAACCAATCCATCGTAGGCATAGTGGAAGCCTTCGGGAAGCTTCTGTTCCTCCACTTCATACAGCCCGACTTGGTGGCACATGTGTATGAAGTAAGTCGGGATGTTGCCCAGCTTTCGGCTGAACTCAATGGCATGCTCCACGGTTTGATGTGTCTTGTGAGGCGTGTGACGCAGGGCTCCGATGATGAGCAACTTGATGCCTTCGAGCAAAGGCAACGAAGAGTCGAACAACTCGGTCATGTCCGTCAGGTAAGCCACCTCGCCGATTCTGTATCCCAGTATGGGCAACTCGCCATGCATGACACGAATCGCGGTTACTTCGAGCGAGCCGAATTGCATCTTGTCACCTTCCTTAATCTCGTGCAACTCCAGTTTGGGAATGCCTGGATAAGTGTGTCGGACCAAGCAATAGGGCAGTCTTTGACGCAAGTGTTTACATGCATAATCGTCTGCAAACAAGGGAAGGTTGTGCTCGAAGGTAAAGGGACGGAGGTCGTCGATGCCCCCAACGTGGTCGTAATGCTCGTGAGTGATGAGAACGGCACTCAGCGGCTTGCGCATCTTGATGCGCAGCATCTGCTCGCGAAAGTCAGGTCCGCAGTCGATGAGAAGCCTCGTGTCGCCTTCCTCGAAGAGTGCCGAAGCCCGCAAACGCTTGTCGCGAGGGTCGTTGCTACTGCAGACTTCGCATTGGCAACCGATTTGCGGCACGCCGATACTTGTGCCTGTTCCGAGGAAAGTTATCTTCATATAAAATTGACTTCTGGCTCTAAATTGATGTCGAAACGTTCTTTGACGTCCTTTTTGACAGCCTCGCAAAGCCGTTGTATATCGCGGCCAGTAGCTCCGCCCTTGTTTACGAGCACCAACGCCTGACGGTCGTGAACCGCAGCAGGGCCGAGACTTTTGCCCTTCCAACCTGCCTGCTCAATCAGCCAACCTGCAGCCAACTTGATTTTTCCCTCGCCGGCAGGGTAGTGGGGCATCGTCGGAAACTCGGACAGAAGCCGTTCTGCTTGCTCTTTCGGCACGACAGGATTCTTGAAGAAACTGCCTGCGTTGCCCTGTTCCTTAGGGTCTGGAAGCTTGGCTCGGCGGATGTCGATGATGACTTGACGCAATTGCTCTGCCGTCAGAGTGTCTTTCGAGAGTCCGGCCTGCTCGATAGCATTCACAAGACCACCATATTGAAGCTTCGGCTCGAAGTGCTTGCTCAGCCGGAAAGTCACGCGAGTGATGGCATATTGCCCCCACAAGTCGCTCTTGAAGACACTTTGCCTGTATCCGTATCCGCAGTCCTTTTGCTTCCAGATACGTTCCGAACCGTCCTTCATACTGATGCCTTTCACCTCTTCAATCACGTCCTGAGCCTCCACACCGTATGCTCCGATGTTCTGCACGGCTGCAGCTCCCACCTGACCTGGAATGAGAGAAAGGTTCTCCATCCCGTACCAACCATGTTGGATGGCTTGCTCAATAAACTCGTCACACACTTCGCCAGAACCGACCTCCACCAGCACGTCGTCTTTCGTCTCTGCCTTAATGACGTGACCCTTAATGTTTGACTTTAGCACAATGCCTGGATAGTCACTGAGAAAGAGCAGGTTACTTCCGCTTCCAATGTGCAGAAGTGGGAGCCCTTCACGTTGCTCGTTAATGCGTTTGATTGCCTTGCGAAGTGCTTCCTCCGAGTCGTAGGTGATGAGTTCGCGAGCCTCGACGTCTATTCCGAAAGTATTCTCAATTCTCATATCTAGTAAGTCGCCAGTTTCCTCGCTCTTTTGTAAAGGTGAAGACTTCTTGCAGGCCATTCGACAAGCCACTCTTGCGCAGCACAATTCTGCGGCCGCCATAACTTTGTCCCTTGCGTATGTTGGAGATGATGCCACTCGGTACCTCCGAACAGAACGTTTCCCATTGCTCGGCGTCGATAATGCCGTTGATGCTTCCGCCGTCTTCTTCCGAGTCTTGAATCACGATGTGAAGGGGATTTGCTATGGATTGGCTTTGGAAGATGCTGTCCGAGCAGAAGCGTGCATAGAAGCCGAGGAAGTCGCTTAGGTCATCGTCGTCGAATGTTTCCTCACGGATGGCGTCGAGTTGCCAATGCCCTTCTTCGCGCAGGAAGCGGTAGTTGCGAATCGTTCCGTCGTTGAGGTTGATGCGTTGCAGGCTGACAATCGAGTCCTCTTCCAGTTCCTCGTCGTCCTCGGCATGCATCTGCGATGTGTTGCCATACAGGGTTGTGAAGTATTCTCCGGACATGAAACTGAACTCGAACTCGGGGTTGAAGTCCTCGAGCAACTCGGCAGGTCGCTCTGCATGCTCCAGTCGGAGGGGCTTTGCGGTGCGTTCCTGTCGAAGAGTCCGGCTGTGAAGATAGGCAAAGAGGAAGTCGTTGAAGACGCCGTCGAGCAGTGGTGTGTTCTCCTCGCTAATGCCAAGTTCTTCCTCCACCTCTTCCAGGAGAGGAATGCTGTCGAGGCTCTCTTCCTCTTCGGGCGTGGAGTCGGAGGATGGGTCTGTGCCTTTGTTGCCGCACGACAGGAGTGTCGTCGCCATAACAGCAACAGCAAGACAAAATTCCTTACACTTAATGCTCATTCTGCAACCTAACGACATAAAATCGTGCAAAAGTACAAAGAATTCTTCATTCTTCATTCTTCATTCTTCGTTTTTTTGTATCTTTGCACGCGAAAACGGAAATAAAGGCTATTTATGTTACAGAAAATAGAACAGTTGATGCAGGAAATCTCCGCTCTTCACGCAAAGAATGCCCAAGAAGCGGAAGCCCTGCGAATCAAGTATCTGAGTAAGAAAGGCGAGATTTCGCAGTTGATGAACGACTTCAGGAGTGTGCCGGCTGAGTTGAAGAAAGAGGTCGGCATGAAGATTAACGAGCTGAAGAACTTTGCCCAGGAGAGGATAAACGCCCTGAAGGAAGGTGCCGGCGAGAGTTCTGCCAGCGGTTCCGACGCGATTGACCTCACGAGGACGCCTTATCCCATTACCCTCGGTTCTCGTCATCCCCTGACTATCGTGAAGAATGAAATCGTCGATATCTTCAGCCGCCTTGGTTTCACCTTGGCAGAAGGCCCGGAGGTGGAGGACGATTGGCACGTCTACAGCAGTCTGAACTTTGCCGACGACCATCCTGCTCGCGATATGCAGGACACGTTTTTCGTGGAGGCGCATCCCGACATCATACTTCGCTCGCACACCAGCAGCGTGCAGTCTCGCGTGATGGAGGCAACGCAGCCGCCTATCCGCATACTTTGCCCGGGCCGCGTGTACCGCAATGAGGCCGTGAGTGCGCGTGCACACTGCTTCTTCCATCAAGTGGAAGGCTTGTATGTCGACAAGAATGTCAGCTTCACGGACCTCAAGCAAGTGCTCCTTCTCTTTGCCCAAGAGCTCTTCGGTCCCGAGACGAAAATCCGTCTTCGCCCAAGCTACTTCCCCTTCACGGAACCCAGTGCAGAGATGGACGTCAGCTGTACCATCTGCGGAGGCAAGGGATGTTCGATGTGCAAAGGCAGTGGCTGGCTCGAGATTCTCGGGTGTGGAATGGTAGATCCTGCAGTCCTCGAAGCAAATGGCATCGACAGCAGCGTCTATACAGGCTATGCTTTCGGCATGGGCATCGAGCGTATCACGAACCTGAAGTATCAGGTGAAGGACCTCCGCATGTTCTCCGAGAACGACGTTCGCTTCCTTGATGAGTTCACCAGCGCAAGGTAATACATTATTATATAATATAAGGAGAGCCCGAAGTCACAGCTTCGGGCTCTATCTTTTTTGTATCGTTGCAAGCGTTTTATGCTGCAATCATTTCTCTCCCTAATTTGTGAATATGGTCAATGATTTCCTTTTCTCGTTCCTTTGAGGGTTTCTTGAAACCATTGATGTAGTTTCGCAGCAAAGTGGGATTAATGCCAAGCGAACGTGCAAATTCTGCCACATTAATTTCCTTATGCGTCAGGAAAAAGCGTTGCATGGCACTTGGCTCGGCATCATCATACTCGAAGCTCTCGAAGCTGACATCCTCATCAAGGTTGCGCCAATGGATACCATTGAAGCCAAAGGAATACTTGGCCCGTTCGTCATCGGTTGCCTCCTTTAATTTAGGATACCAAAGCAAAGACTGTTTATATTGATGCCCTTGTTCATCCTTGCCATATAAGTAGTCGGCATCAAACCAAATTTCAATAATCTTCATGTCTTTCC
>JAGCNZ010000014.1 GCA_017645655.1 Bacteroidaceae bacterium
GCACGGCCAGGAAGCCGTACCAGAACATGCCCCAGAACGTTGCGTCGGCAAGATGACCTGTTGCAAGAGCGTTCTGGTAACCCACATTGAACATACCGAAGAGCAAGGCTGGCAGCAAAGCAATCACCACGAAACTCATGATGCGCTTGCTGTCGATAGCATCGTGGATGTTCACGCTTCCTACGCGACTGGTTGTGTTCGGAACGAAAGCAAACGTTTCGAAGCCGTCCACCAACGAGCGAAAAGCATGGAACTTGCCACCTTCCTCAACGTAGGGATGTATGTTATCGAATAGTTTCTTTATTGGATTCATAACAATATAAATAATGTGTTAAGCATTTTCCTTTCTGAGGATATCGAGTCCTTCACGTACGATGCGCTGCAACTCGAGCTTCGAACTGTCCACGAACTCTGCGATAGCGAAGTCCTCAGGAGCAACCTCGTAGATGCCCAAAGCCTCTTGACGGTCGATGTCTCCTGCGATGATGGCCTTCACGAGATAGCCTGCGTAGATATCCATCGGGAAGACTTTGTCGTACTCTCCGCTCATAATCATGTGACGTTCGCCGCCTTTGATGCGTGCATCGATGACGTATTCCTTCTTCTTTCCAAAGAGCCAGCTGAAGTAGCTGCGATGTGTGCTGAAGGTGTTGAAGCGAGGCATAATCCAACCAAGCATTTCGTCGGCATGGTCGCCTTCAGGAATGACGTTCACTTCGGTTGCATGAGCACCCAGCCAACCCTCGGCAGAGGTCTTGATGCCAGTCATCACGTTGCCGCTGATGATGCGTGCTCCCTCAGCATTTATCGTGCCTTCGAGGAGCGTTGTCAACTTCTGACCGACCATCACCTTGTAGTACTTCGGCTCTTTCACCTCGCTACCTGCAAGAGCGATGGTGCGAGTGAAATCGACTTTGCCAGTCTTCAAGAGGCGACCCAGGAAGATAACTTCCTCGGCTCCGAGTGTCCAAACCACCTCGCCCTTGTTGATGGGGTTGACGTGATTGATTTGAACGCCGACGTTTCCTGCTGGAGCTGGACCGTCGAAGACATTCACTTCGCAGTCTTTTGCCTCGGTCAGAGCCTTAGCGGTCTGCTTTGCGCTCACGCCAAGATAAAGCTTAGCGAGCTTTGCCAAAGCGGAAAGACCTGCCTGGAACTCTGCCTCCTGACCTTGCAGGACGTACTCAAAGTCCTGACTTAGCGGCATACTGTTGAACGCACTCACAAAGATAGCCTTCGGAGCATCGTCAGGATTTGCCACTACATCATAGGGACGTTGACGCAGGAAGGCAAACAAACCGCTCTCCAACATGAGGGCCTTGATGTCGCCCTTCGTGTCGAACTGGCGTGCTTCCTGCTTTTCGTCAGCCTTCACACGGATGCTCAGCAGTTTGCGACGGTCGCCGCGTTCCACCATGCTGACTGTTCCGCTGACAGGGCTCACGAACTTCACTTCGGGATGTAGCTTGTCAACAAACAAGGCATCCCCAGCCTTCACGGCATCTCCCTCCTTGACAACCACCTTAGGTTTCACGCCATAGAAGTCGTCTGGCACGAGTGCGTACTCGCCCGGACAACTTACCGTTGCGGTTTCCTTCGTGGCTTTGCCCTTGAGATTGACGTCGAGGCCTTTGCGTAACTTAATTACTTTTGCCATATCTGGTTAGTTAATAAATGTTTTATTTCGCGGCGCAAAAGTACAAAAAAAATGGGAGAAAAAAGAAGATTGTACAATAAATTCCTTGAAAAGGAATGATTTCTGATGATTTTCGACTCAAGTATTGCCAAAACGAACTATTTTATGTACCTTTGCATCGTATTATATACAAGATTATTTGTCCAAAACAGTTAACTTATAACTCACATTATCGATGAAGAGGACACTTTTTCTAATTGCTTTCTCTGCGAGTTTTCTTTCCTTGAAAGCACAAGATATCTTGGTTCGCAAAAATGGTGAAATTGAAAGTGTCAAAGTGCTTGAAGTCTCTCCTACCGAAGTTAAATTCAAGAAGAGCAACAATCCTGAAGGTCCTGTCTTCATAGAAAAGCGTTCAAATCTCGCTTCGATTAACTATCAGAATGGTGAAGTGCAGACCTTCAAAGCCAGTTATTACGAAGGACATCTCGAAGGAAAGAAGTTCACGCACGAAGCCGACTTGTATCTTGGAGCAGGTTGGGGCGTGGGATATCAACTGAGACGGGAGTTTAATCAATATGTTGGCTGGAACATCATCGGCATTTCCTATATGAATGATTTCAGCAGTCTCAGCGAAGTAGCCCTCATCAACTTAAAGCTTGCAGGCGTTCGCGGCTACACACCTTCCTATAAATGGTTTAGGGGATATGCAGACTTGTGTTTGGGTTACTCATTTCTATATGATTATGGAGACCGCTATCATTACTTAGGAATGGACCTTAACTTGGGCGTTCAGGTACATCGGAACTTCGCTTTTGGCATAGACTTAATTTACTGCACACCAGATCCTTTAGGCTATGTTGGTGCAAGAGCTTCATACATCTTCTAAGTATAACAGAAGCCCTAAAACAATATCTTTGTCAAGATTTTTGCAGAAACTTGGCCTCGGAGAATGGCGAATTTGCGGGCGAGACGAGTGAGGGGCGAATTTTCTCGACTCTCAGAGCGCATAAGGTTTGTTTCAAAATCAGGGACTTAAGATATAACCTGCATAAATATGACCGCATAAAGCGGGCGAATTGACGTGTTTTATGCAGGAATTCGACGTGTTTAGTCGCATAACTTCACGTGTGAAGTTGGAAGACTTAACGTGTGAAGTTGGAAAAGTTCACGTGTGAAGTTAGAAATCGCGCCATTATGAGGCTCGAAATTCGACAAGTGGAAAAAATCTTTACAACATTTTGGGTTGTATTTCGAGACGTGTTTTGCGAGTTTTTGTAAAACATTTTTCCGGGCGAGTTATTGCGTTAAAGGTGACCACTCAAAAAGAAAATTTCCTTTTCTTTTTGTTATTCGCCGTCTTCTTCGTATCTTTGCAGTTGCAAAATACTATCGTTAGGCTTATCCGCGCACTAAAGTATATCTTCCGAATCATCGTTAGTCTGCTGGCAATCATCTACTTAAGTTTGCTTCTGCTAACGTCTCTCCCTGCCTTCCAAAGGTGGGGAGCAGGGAAAGCGTCGCAGCTTTTGGGCGAGAAAATCGGCAGCGAAGTGAGCATCGGAAACCTGCGTCTGAGCATGTTGGGACAGGTGATTCTGGACAACGTGATGCTCTACGACCAGCGCGACACCCTGATGCTTCGAGCCTCGCGAATCGCTGCGAAAATCGACCTTATGCCCCTGATTGAGAAGAAGATACGGATAAGCGGGGCACAACTCATCGGCGCGAAAGCCAAGATATACAAGGACGGCGACGAACCCTTCAACTTCCAGTTCCTCGTGGATGCTTTTTCGAAGAAGGACACGACCTCTTCCCCACTCGACCTCAAAATAGGTGCGCTGGTTGTGAGACGAAGTGAAGTGCGTTTCGACATGCTCGACAAGCCCAAAGACGACAGCAAGTTCGACCCCAATCACCTGCATTTGAAGGACTTAAGCTTAACGGCCAAAGTGCATTTCATCAAGCCGGATTCGCTCTCGCTCGACCTCAGGAACCTCTCTTTTGCTGAACAAAGTGGGCTCCGACTGCAGAAGCTCGCCCTCGAAGCAGAGGTCGGAAAGACTGGTGCGACCATTCGCGACCTCAAAGTTGAACTGCCGAACACCTTAGTGAAGAGTGAAGAGTTAAGAGTGAAGAATGAAAGCAACAAACATTCTGACATTGGGCGCGGCAAAGAAACTAACGATTATTCTTCACTTTTCACTCTTCACTCTTCACTCATCGACGGCTCCATCTGTCCTCGCGACCTGTCGTGTTTTGTGCCGAAACTGGCGAACTTTGGCGACGTCATCAATCTCTCGACCGAAGCCAGCCTGTCGAATGGCATCCTGCGACTGCCCAACATCTCTGTTTCAGACAATCAGGGCAACCTGTCTCTGCTTTGTGACGCGACGATTCAGGACATCGAGAGTTCGCCTTCGGTGTATGCCGACATCAAAGAACTACGCACTGGAGCGGCTTTGCAGCAGTTCCTGACGGAGAATCTGAAAGGTCAGGCCAGCGAAATCAGCCCGATTCTCACTCGACTTGGAAGCACGAAAACGACTGGCACGATTGCATGGCAGAACAAGCGTTTGCAAACGAATCTGCTGACGGAAAGCGAGCAGGGAGCCATCGCGCTGAATGGAACTTTGCAGGATATGCAGGACATCGAGGCGAAGGTTGATGCCAAGAACGTCCGGCTGGGCAATCTGCTCGACCTGCAAGGCGAAGGAAAAAACACGACACTTTCAGTCGAAACAATTGTTTCGGGCAGTCTTCCGGGCAATAACAAGCAGGCAAAACTCACGGCGACAGGCGTTCTTAACAGCCTCATCCTCAAGGGCTACGAGCATCGCAACATACCTTTTACTGCAACCCTTGACGGCAAATCAATCGGCGGAGAACTGAAGATTGACGAACCCAACGGCAAAGCAACAGTCAATGGACAATGGGAAATGGGAAATGGGAAACGCGGTCTCATTTGTCAAGCCGAGTTGAAGGACTTCGCGCCACACAAGATGGGCCTCACCAAAGGCTATGAAGGCGAACGATTCAGCGGCCTGCTCGATGCGAATCTTAGCGACATCGACCTCAACAACCTGCAGGGCGAAGTGCGACTCAGCGACTTTGAAGTTGCGTCGGAAGACAAGGGGACGCTTCGCATAGGCGATGTCGAGCTCAGCAGCTACACTTCGGAAGGGCTCCAGCATCTCGTTGTGCAGAGCGATTTCCTCAATGTAAAGGCTGACGGCGACATGAACTGGAAGACGTTGCCTGCTTCCTTCTCAAGGCATTTGAGACAGAATCTGCCCAGCCTCTTCTCGACAAGCGGCAGCCATCAACAGCCCGCAGGCAACGACTTCCGCTTCCTCGTTCAAGTGCAGGACACGGTGCTCGCAGAAAGACTGCTGGGAAAGAGCCTCCGCCTGCCTGCCCGAAGCACCTTCGAGGGCACGATAAGCGATGCGATTGGACAGATTGCGCTGCAGATGCACATACCTCGACTCGAGTTTGCCGGGCAGGAGCTGCAGAACATTGATTGTCGCGCAGAAAGCAACAACGCAGCCATCCAGACCAGTCTTCAAGGGGAGCGCATCATCAAGGGACAGCCCGTGGAACTCAACCTCGACGCTTATGCAAGCGGAGACAAAGTGACGTCGCGACTGCGTTGGGACAACAAGGGAGCAGTTTCGCACAGGGGCGACATCAGCATGACCGGCAATATCCGTCGCGACATGGCAGGGTTGCCTGCCGTCGACGCCAAGATAAACAAGTCGAGCATCGTGATTGGCGACTCGATTTGGAGCATCAAGCCAGCCAGCATCAAGTATCACGACAAGGTTGTCGACGTGGAAGACCTGTCGATTAGTCAGGCCGACAGACACATCAAGCTTGGCGGAAGAGTCTCAGACCTTGCCTCCGACACGCTTCGAGCCGAGTTGCAAGACATCGACATCTCTTACATAATGGATCTCGTCAACTTCCACAAAGTGGATTTCGACGGGCGTGCGACGGGAAACATCTATGCCACCTCGCTCATGAAGAAGCCCTATGCCGACGCTTTCCTGCAGATAAAGGACTTCACATTCAATGCCGCCAACCTCGGAGACATGAGCCTCTACGGCAATTGGGGCAAGCAGGAGAGAGCCTTCACACTTGAGGCCGACATGAAAGGACCGTTGCCCGAGCACCACACACAAGTGCTGGGCACCATCATTCCGGGCAAGGGGATGGACGACGGACTGAACCTGAACATCCAGACAAACAAGATAGACCTCACTTTCTTGAATAAGTACACGAAAAGCATCTTCAAGGATTTGCAGGGACGAGCCTCGGGATGGGCGCGCATATTCGGTCCCTTCAAGTTCGTCAACCTTGAGGGCGACATGATTATCGACGAGCTGAAGATGCACATCCTGGCAACCGGAACGGACTACCACCTTGCCGGCGACAGCGTCACAATGCGGCCTGACAACATCTGGCTCCGTGGCGCGCACATCTACGACTACTTGGGAATGCCAGGCATGAACGAGCATACGGCGACCGTCGACGCACACTTCATGCACAATGCCTTCAAGCGTCTGAGGTTCGATGTCAACGTCGATGCGCATAACATCCTTGGCTACAACTTCCCGACACAAGGCAGCATGAGCTTCTTCGGCACGGTATATGCTGATGCTCAAGTGCATCTGAGCGGTATGCCAGGCAGCGTGAACATCGACCTGTCGGCAACTCCGATGCCTGGAACCACGATTAATTACAATACGGCTACAACAGGAACGGTTGCAGAGACAGACTTCATCACCTATTATTCCAATAGTGATACGTCGCAGACGCACTCCACAGCAATTCTTGCAGAACAGGAGTCGAGCTCTGCCGACATGCATATCAACTTCGACATCAATGCCAATCCGAATGCTCAGATACGCATCCTAATGGACCCTCGCACGGGTGACAACATCTCGCTTTATGGCAACGGACGTCTCCGAGCCAGTTATTACAACAAAGGTCGCTTCCAGCTCTTCGGCACTTATCGCGTGGAGGAAGGCAACTACCGCATGTCCATTCGCGATGTTATCCGCAAAGACTTCACCTTCCAGCCTGATGGAACAATCGTCTTCGGCGGTGACGCGATGCAGGCAGCCCTGAACCTACAGGCAAAACACACGGTACCGAACGTCTCGCTCGACGACCTCTCGACAACAGGACTTGGCCTCTCGAACACACGCGTCGACTGTATCATGAACATCGGGGGTCTTGCGAAGGAGCCCGTCATCAGTTTCGACTTCGACATTCCCAACGCAAACGAGGACGAGAAACAGATGGTGCGCTCGATGCTGAGCAGCGAAGAGGAGCGCGACATGCAGGCAATCTACCTGCTTGGCGTCGGCAGGTTCTACAGCTACGGCACTCTCATCGACACAAAGCAAACGAAGGGCAGCATGGCGATGAACTCCGTGTTGAGCAGCGCCCTCAGTTCTCGCTTCAACCAAATCATGTCGCAAGCACTCGGAGGTACAGGATGGACGTTCGGCACGAATCTTCGTACTGGCGAAGAAGGCTGGCAGGAACTGGACGCCGAAGCGCTCGTGAGCGGCAAGATGCTGAGCGGCAGACTCCAGTTCAACGGCAACTTCGGTTATCGCGAGAACAAGTACAAGATGAACAGCAACAACTTCATCGGCGACTTCGACATCCAATACCGACTCTCGCCACGCAGTCCGTTCTCGCTCAAAGCCTACAATCAGACCAACGATCGCTACTTCACCCAGTCATCGCTTACCACTCAAGGCATCGGCATCAAGTTCCAGCGCGACTTCGACCGCTTCAAGGAACTCTTCCTCCGGGCAAAGAAGAAGAAAAAGTAGTGCAGATGGGTTGAAAAACGTCACGTGTCGCGATGGCAATCGTCACACGTCGCGATGGCAATCGTCACACGTCGCGTTTAATGCTTTGACCTGATTTCCTCAGAAACGCGGCTGTAGGCGGGGGCTGACATGGGGCAGAAGTCCTTATCGAGGTACTTGAAGTAGCCTGCGATGACTATCATGGCGGCGTTGTCTGTGGTGTAGCTGAAGCGCGGAATGAACACTTGCCAACCATAGCGACGGGCATAGTCGTAGAAGGCATTCCTCAGTCCCGTATTGGCTGAAACGCCGCCAGCAACTGCCACTTTCTTTATCTTCAAGTCCTTAGCAGCGAGTCGAAGCTTCTTCATCAGGATATCGACAATGGTCTTCTCGAGCGAAGCGGCAAGGTCCTCTTTGTGATGCTCGATGAAGTCAGGGTCGTCCTTAATCCAATCGCGAAGGTTGTAGAGGAAACTCGTCTTCAAGCCGCTGAAGCTGTAGTCGTAGCCAGGGATGTTGGGCTTGGAGAAGGTGAATGCCTCAGGGTTGCCTTGACGAGCCAGTTTGTCAATAATCGGTCCGCCGGGATAGCCCAGCCCCATCACCTTCGAACACTTGTCGATAGCCTCGCCCGCAGCATCGTCGATGGTCTGCCCGATGATTTCCATGTCCTTATAACTCTTGACGAGAATAATCTGACTATTGCCTCCGCTCACCAACAAACAGAGGAAGGGGAACTCTGGCGACACGTAATCGTCGTTCTCGGTATGTATGAAATGTGCCAGAACATGCCCGTGAAGGTGGTTGACGTCAATCATCGGGATGCCTAACGAAGCAGCAAGCCCCTTAGCGAACGACACGCCGACAAGCAGAGAGCCAAGCAGTCCGGGGCCTCGCGTGAAAGCAATTGCGCTCAACTGTTCGCGTTCGATGCCAGCCTGCTTCAAAGCCGCATCCACAACAGGCACGATGTTTTGCTGATGGGCACGGCTGGCCAGTTCAGGCACCACGCCGCCGTATGCCTCATGCACAGCTTGGCTGGCCGTCACGTTGCTCAGCAGAAAACCATCACGAATGACTGCCGCAGAGGTGTCGTCGCAACTGGATTCAATGCCGAGAATATAGGTAGGTCCAGCCCCTTTAGGGGGAGAACTCAGTGCGGTAGCAAATTCTTCATTTTTCATTCTTCATTCTTCATTTTGAAAGCACCTCCACTCCGTTTTCCGTCATCACGAATGTATGTTCCCATTGTGCGCTGTCGGCTCCGTCTTCGGTCAGGACAATCCATTCCGTCTCGTCCTCCTCGTCGCCACAGACGTACCAGTCGCCGCCGTTTATCATCGGTTCGATGGTGAACGTCATGCCTGGAACGAGGAGCATTCCTGTGCCTTTCTTGCCGTAGTGCTCTACATCGGGCTCTTCGTGGAACTGCAGCCCCACGCCATGACCGCAGAGGTCGCGCACCACGGTATAGCCGTTTTTGTGAGCATGTTTGGCGATGGCATTGCCGAGGTCGCCCACGAAGACGTAAGGCTCCGAGCAAACCTGCTCGCCTATCTTCAGACATTCCCACGCCACATCGACCAGGCGCTGACGTTCCGGACTGGTCTTTCCGATGATGAACATGCGGCTGGCATCAGCATAGTAGCCGTCCAAGATTGTCGTGCAGTCCACGTTCACGATATCGCCTTCCTCCAGGATGTCATCCTCGCTGGGTATGCCGTGACAGACCACGTCGTTGATGCTCGTGCAGCAACTGTTGGGGAAGCCTTCGAAGTTGAGCGGTGCAGGGATGCCACCGTGCTTTGTCGTGTAGTCATAGACGATGCGGTCAATCTCTGCCGTCGTCATTCCCTCGCGAATCTTGGCAGCCACAGCATCGAGCACAGCCGTATTGAGCACGCCAGCCTTGCGGATGCCCTCTATCTGCTCGGGTGTCCGAATCAGGCTTCGCGTCGGTACGAGCTTGCCCTTCGCCTCCCATTCCATTATCTTGAGGTCCATCTCCGTCGGCTCCATACCGGCAGGGACAAACCATCTCAGCTTCTTCTTTTTCTTGCTTATCATTGAGTGCTTCGTTGCAATTCGGCTGCAAAGGTACGAAGAAATTAAGAATTAAGAAAGAAGAACCCGGTATTATTTCTGCGGCAGGCCGCGATGCAGCTGCATAGCATTCCCTTTGAGTTGGTGGATGGCATCCCGCAGATATTTGTTGGCAGCGCGTTCTTGCTCTGTAGGCGGGGTGTTGTATTTCGACCGATTGGGCATGAAGAATGTGCTGTCCTGGAAGGCGATGCGCTCTTCCAGTTGGGTGCGCTTCACGATGCTGGTTGTGGCCCACAACAGGGAGTCGTAACCGACTTTATCGATGGTTTGCAGCATGTTGTCGCCTACATGGACGGATTTCTTGAACGTCATCTCCTTGTCTCCGAGGTTACAGAGGAGGTAGCGCAGCATCACCTTGTCCCTGACGATGGTTCCCGACATGTTGGCTATCTCGGTAAAGCCGTGGTCGTGGCGGTAATCAATGTGCATGTCGTAGCTGACGGTATCGATGGACAAGCGCTGCCTGCCATGGTCGTACATCCTGAGAAAGAGCCCTCGCTTCTGTCCGTCAAAGCGAAGGAGCTGGCACCTCTTGTAGTCGACATACATCGTTCCTTCAAGGATGGGGTCGGAAGGCCAGTAACCAGGTTTCCCCTCAACGCGAATCTTGCGTATCTCCGTGCCGTCGTCCTCAGTGAACTTGGTACATGAGGCTTCGTAGATTTTCCCTTTCCTGTTCAACACTATATCTCCCGGTACGAGGGCGAAATCCCAGTAGTCGTAGAAAACCAATATGGGAGCCAGACGCAGGAAGACGTGCAGGTTAGTGCGCCCCAAGCCCTTGAGGTCGGGATTGTCGAGAATGCCTTTCTCTACGAGCAGGCCGCGATTGCCACTGTGGAAGGTGATGTTGCGCAACTGGACGCACGACTTGGCACTCAGGAACGCCTCGGCCAGCTCGTCGGTTCCGGGGTATTGAGTGGTAAGGCGGAAGAAGTAGTTGCTCTCCGTCTTTTTGTGCTTTCCAGCCTCCTTCTGCATCTTGCGCACCAACCGGTACAGGACATCGTCGGTTCCCATCACTGTTACCTCGCGCAGAGTGGAGGCGACAGGCTTCATCCGAATGGTGTCAGGGAGTTCCATAGCTTGGAAACTGACGCGCTGATAGCCGATGCTCGTTATGCGAAGGACGTCGGAGGGAAGGCACTCGAGCGAGAACTCGCCGTCGTAGTTGCTGATGGTGCCGCACGAGGGAGAGACGTAGATGCTGACGTACGGCACAGGCTCTCCCGTCTCGGCATCCATAACGACTGCGCAGACCGAGTCGGGCTGCTCCTGAGCGAAAGCCGCGACGGACAAGAAAAGTAATATTATGGTAAGGAAACGTCTCATCTATGATAATGGTCGATTTGAAGTGAAAGAAGCTGCAAACTAAAACTACCCACGTGTCGTTTGAAATTTACCCACGTGATAAATTCATTTTACCCACGTGATATTTGAAATATTACACGTGATATTTTCATTTTACCCACGTGTCGTTTGGCAACATCACTTGAGAAGTATGCCTGCGCTCCATTTTCTTATTTCTTTTTAGGGCTGTCTTTGTTGTCTTGAAAATATGGTTTGAAAGGTTTTACTTCCGAGGATTCCGTCCCTTTTGTTATCCGAACCCCGAATGCGCCCGCTATCTGTCCTCCGGATAACTGATGCCTGTCAGTATCTTTCCGGTCGGTGTTATGCCCTCGGCACTTACCGTTATGCTTGTCGAGAGGCTGTTGTTCCAAAGCGTGACGTCTGCGTGGCCATTCTCGTCGAGCTCAAGGTTGGGGTTCCAGTAGAGGGTGCGGCGATAGTCCTTAAGCGACGGCAACGGGCGCTGGCGGTAGCAGGGGCTGTAGAACTCCGCGCTGACATCATAGCCATGCAAGACGTAGTGACGGTCGCGATAGGTGGGACGCACACCTTCTGTCAAGGGATCCAATCCGATGTCAACAGTCGGCTGATTGGCTCCCCAATAGCGACGGCTGCCTTCCATGCGCGGAGCATAGTCCGTAATCAATGACACCGAACGGAGAGAGCGCAGGTAATTGAGTGACTGAGTAGTGGCATCAAGGCCCGTAATAGAGTACGCCACTCTGTTTGAAGTGCTCCAACCGCCGCCACGACGAGAATAAGTGTCTGCAATATACGAGCCACCCATATAGTCAGCAGGGTCTGGCCACCTGAAACGAGCAGACCATGAGTTATCGGGTCTAAGGGAAAGATACTGTTCATTGTCGAGAACGGTTCCACCGAAGCGTCCTGCTCCGTGGTAATTGTCTCTGGAGCCACCTCCCCTCCAACTGTAATTATAGTAGCCTCCATAACTGTCGCCACTGTTCCAACCTTCAAAGGCAGGTCTTTGCGCTGCAAATTGTGCTCCAGCGTATGTGGTGTAATCGCGATACATATTCATGTCGCCCACAAAAAGTCGTTTCGTCCACTCTGCAAAAGACTGCGGACCGGGGAACCATCCTGGCGTGAAACCTGCATCCACACATTCATTGAACACCTCGTAGGCATCGCGAACGATGGCAGGATGCGTGGGGTCGAAAGCACGCAGACCTCCATGCTTGGAACGCACCGTCACTTGTGCCAGGGTGCGACCGTCGCGAAGAGCAGGTATCAAGACTGTGCCTTCGCGAGGCGGAGCAACATGTGTGTGGTAGAAACTGAACGGCTTGCTGAAGCGAGGATGGTATGGCGTCAGACGAACATAGAACTCAGGATAATCATTTTCGGTCGGCATTATCCATTGATGCTCAAGCGAAGGAACGGCACGACCCTTGTCGAGCTTCTTCTGACGTTTGCGAAGGAAGCGCTTCGTCTTCCTGCTTTCCGGCTTGCTCATCTTCCACTTCGTCGTATCCGAGGCCGACAGGTCCAGGATGCAGTCGTGGTAGAAGCCGGGCAGTTCGAGCACGAAGCGTCCGTCCTTCGTCGTGATGTCACCATAGACGCTATTCAAGCCGATAGCCGACATCTGACGATACTCTGCATGGACACGCACTTCACGCTTCAGGTTGCCCTCATCGTAGTAGTTGCGTCCGTCGAAGGAAGCCGACTCGTTGTCCTTCAACAGATAGCTGTAGGCATTGTGCTTGTCGCGCTCCTCGCCGGCATTGCCCAAGAGGGGAATCATGCCCTGAGGCTTCCTGAGACGAGAAGAGAACCACTCGCCGCCTACAGGATTCGAGAAGTCATAGTGCTTGATCTCCTGTTCGGTCATGTTTCCCCATCCGTCCCAACCTTCGTGACCTATGGCAACGTAGCGATAGACGGCACCAAAGTAGATGGGCGTCCTCTCTATAGGATGATTGATGCGGAAGATGCCGGGCGTAGCCATCGTTATCCAATTGTGGCGTCGCCATCCCTGCACCATCAGCAAGAGGTCAAGATGTCGGCGATGCTCCTCGTCGTCTGCCTCGAAGTAATAGTGCGGCTGCTCCACGAAGCCTCGTATCTGACTGCACAAGAGCATCTCGGTCAAGATGTTGCTGCTGTCGTAGAGGTACTCGGATGTGGAAGCATCACGTACTGCCAACGAGATGGTGGAGCCTGCTGCCTGTGGGTTCTGCAAAGAAACATGAATGGAGTCGAAAGGTTCGTAGCTTGTCTTTATGTCGCCGAACTGCACGTCCGCTGCCTCGATGTCCTTTTGATGCCGGACAAAGCAAAGCCTGTCGCTATAGACGCGACCTTGGGCATTGTACACCGTTATCTGAGCCACACCGGTGGGAAGCGAATCGGTGGGGATGCTGATTTGTGTGTCCTGAGCACGAAACTTCTGGAAGTAATGCAGTGCGCCGCCCACCATGACTGTCACGCCTAAAGTCTCGTCGGCAGCCTCGCCACGAGGTTGAAGCGTGAGTAGCAACCGGTCTTCCATCACGTCAGCACGCACAGCACAACCGCTTTCCTCTGCCTTTGGCATACGTTTGCGTATCACGGCATTGCTGTCGGTCGTGAAGACACATGAATAGGTCACGCCGTGCTCATAGTCAAACTCCAATGTTCCGCGTCCGCGGTTCTCTGTCCTTTGTTCCTGCAGCAGGCGACCTCCCTTGCCATAGAGCCGCATTGTGCCCGACAAGTGCTCACCATCTGCCTCGTTTGCCTCGAAAGCAACTCGTGCCTTCGTGCCTTCCACTATCACGCCGCCCTCGGGATAAAGATTCAAGACAGGAGGAGCTTTCTTGACTTCAGTACGGAAATAACGCATGTGTGGGCGTTCCGTCATGTCGTGATTATAGACGCCAGGCACCTCAGGCTTGTCATAAAGAGGGAAGATGCGGCAATAGAGTTTCTCGTAGTCGCGATAGAACTCCTTCGCCATCTTCTTGTTGAAGAACCACTGCTCGGCAGGCCAGGTGTGAGGATGCTGATACTCGCCCCAGTTCAGTTGCCAGCGCGTGTAAGCCCGAAGTTCATAAAAGCCTCCATAGAGGGAATCGTTCAGGACGAAGGAACCCGTGCCCTGTCCATCCTTTAGCTTCACCAGATGGCGCTCCAGCATGTAGCCCTCTTGGTTCCACAGCTCAGCATAAAGCAACTGGCTCAGGTTGGTGAGCTTGCCCGTGTCGCTTCGGCGGACGTACGCCTTGAAGTATAATGTGTCGCCGGCAAAGTAGCAAGTGTTGTCCATGTGGAGGAATACCTCTTCCTGCGGAATGTTACTGCCGAAGAGTTCAAGGTGCTCCTTCCAACCTTCCAATGAAGAGGGCAGCGCCGGGTTGGACTTTGTTCCCTGGAAGATGTCGGTGAAGTCCCACATCAGGCTGTCGCTGTCTGCTGTCAGGGACGACGGGAGGCAGAACATCACGAGGGAGAGTATTGCGTAGAAGAAATAATGACGTTTCATGAGCTTAGTTTTGTTTCCTAAGGAAATGCAACTCTATTTGCTTTAGGCTGGCTTTTCCTTCTATATATATAAGTATAAGGGTCTGATTGGTCTGCCGGAAAAAGATGTAGCAATGCATCCCCTTGCGCTTTGGGAGTTCGTAGAGCTTGTGCCCGCCATGCTCTTTGTGCACAATTGCCTGGGCTGCATCTGACTGGACTAAAGCTTCTATGCGTTGCAGCGCTGCAGCCGACGGCATCTTTATCTCGAGGCTATGGAAGAGGCTTAGGTTGTACTTCTTCAGCCTGCCTGGCCCCATCACCACTTCTGTGGCATTCTTTCCTATTGCATACTCGTCGAAAGCAGCCTGTATGGCAAGTTCCTTCTGGGCATGCACATCATTGCACACGCCGACGAGTATCAATATAAGGAAGAGAATCCTTTTCATTTGCTGCTTTGTTTGATGGGGTTAAACATTTCTGCCATTTGCTGTTGCATCAGCAGAGAGGCATCTGCTTCGACTTCTTCACCAGCAATACGCACGCTGCTGATGTTGTATTGCTGATATTGATGCCAACCCAGGAAAGCAGCAAGTAAGAGGCATGCTGCGACGGTAAGGGGGAGCAGAGACGAGGCTGCACTCTTCTGCCGGCAGACATGCACAAAGGACATCGTGGCTTTAATTTCGTCGAAACGCGAGTCGTTAGCTTCGCTGCTACAAAGGAACTTACGCAGCTGTGCCTCCTCCTGCTCGGTGGTTTCTGCCAAGAAGTAGCGTTCCGCCATTTCTTCCCAATAAGATAGGTCTTGCTGTTTCATTTCTTTGTCTTATTATAGATTTCTCTTATCTTCTTTCGTGCTCTGCTCAGTTGCATCCTGACTGCCGCTTCCTGCATTCCCAGCTTGTCGGCTATCTCGCTGTACGTCTCGTCGTCAACATCGTGTCGTTTAAGTATGTCTTGTTGCAGAGGTGTCAGTTGCGTCTTTATCAGTTCCCATATTTGTTTATATGTATCTCTTGCATCACTATCATCGGGTGGCGGTTCAGCTATCTGAGCATCTGCAAGTGATGTCTGTGGATGTCGCCTGTTGCTTCTCCAGAGGCTTATCTGCCTGCGACGCATGCTCTGATAGAGTAACTTCTCCCCTTCTCCTTCATCAGCTGGATGATATTTGCCGACCCATAGTTTCATGAAGGCATCGTTCAGAGCATCTTCTTCAGCATGCGAGAGACCATATCGCTTCACTTGTGCCTGCAATTTCCTGTAGGCTTCTATCAAGAAGTTCTTACTCATTTTCTCTCATGCTCTTTCTTATATAACGCCGAAACCCTCGTTTTGTAACACAAAAATACAAAAAAAATTATATTTCATGCCTTTTTGTTCAACGTTTTTTTGTACTTTTGCACTCGGATAACACAGTTAACTAATTTATTAATCAAATGAACACTTTTATTAAGACAACGCTGGCTGTGTCGCTGGCTATCTTCAGCAGCACGGCAGCGATGGGGCAATCTGACTCGCTCAGCACTGAGAGCGAAGTTGTCACCACTACAAAGAATGGTCGTATTAACCTTAAGGGAATCACAGACAAGAAGTGGTTCCAGGAACTGCAGAGCAGGATTAAACTTCACGGCTATGCTCAAGCCGGCTACACCTACTCGCACAAAGGCGGCCAAAACACTAACACATTCGACCTGAAGCGCGTGCTCTTCTGGGCTGAAGCCAAGATTACTGACCGATGGTCGTTCCTCTTTATGCACGACTTCTCGAGCGTCGTACAGGAGTATTACACGGACTTTCGCATTACGAGGAACAAAGCCCTTACCGTTCGCTTTGGCCAGTTCAAGAATGGACTCTCGCTTGAGAACCCTCTCTCCCCTACCGCAATGGAGGCCATCGACGTGTATAGCGAGGCTGTGACCTTCCTTACAGGCTGCGGCAGCGACCCCTTGCTGGGCGTTCAGTACGGCCGTGACCTCGGTCTGTCGCTCTTCGGAGAGACTAACAACGGCAAGTTCCGCTACGAGGTGGATGTGATGAACGGCCAAGGCATCAACAAGAAGGACGGCAACAACTTCAAGGACATCATCGCTCGACTCGAGTATCGTCCCGTTCAAGGGCTAAATATCGTCACGACCGGTCAGTTCGGTCGCGGTCATGCCATCAATACATCTTTATACAATCCTACTATTGCGATTGGCCAGGACTACAAGCGTCATCGTGCTACAATCGGTGCTGACTACAAGTCGAGAGCCTTTAATGTGCATGGCGAATACCTGAATGGTTGGGATAAGGATGTGCATAGTTGGGGCGCATACCTGACCGGAGCTGTTCCCTTGGCACGCTTTGGTGCGCCTGAATTAGGGAAGAGGCTGGAACTTGTTGCTTCCTACGACTTCTTCAACTTCAATACCGACAAGGGCTACGACCAGCACAAAGTCATCGGAGGCCTGCAGTATTGGTTCTACAAGAAGTGCCGCTTGCAGGTGCAGTACGTCTATAGGAACGCTTATGTTATAGGCAGGAACGACGACCCGACGGAAGCACAGTTCGTTCACGGTGCCAATCACGGCATCCAATGCCAGTTGCAAGTGAGGTTCAACTAATAATCGATTCTCATTATTTCGTTATATCGTTATATCGTCATAACGAATCCCATTAAATAATCATTCAATGTTACTCAAAGTTCTCTTGACCATCATTTTCTTGGCCGTGATGGTTGGCGTGGGCATCTACTCCCACAAACAGGCCAAATCAGTTGACGGCTTCGTACTTGGTGGTCGTGCCGTCGGTCCGTGGCTCACGGCATTTGCTTACGGAACCAGTTATTTCTCTGCCGTCGTCTTTGTCGGTTATGCCGGACAGTTCGGCTGGAGATACGGCCTGTCAAGCGCTTGGATAGGCATTGGCAATGCCGTCATCGGTTCTTTGCTTGCCTGGCTTTTGCTTGGTCGCAGGACAAAACTCATGACGCAACACATCGAGAGCCGCACGATGCCCGACTTCTTCGGCACTCGCTACAGCAGTCAGAACCTCCGAGTCGTGGCCAGCATCATCGCTTTCGTGTTCCTGATTCCCTATACAGCCGGCGTTTATAGCGGCATCTCGCGTCTCTTCGAGATGGGTTTCGGCATTCCCTACGAGTATTGCGTCATCGGTATGGCGGCCTTTACGGCAATCTATGTCATCTTCGGAGGCTATAAAGCGACCGCGATGAACGACTTTATTCAAGGCATCATCATGCTCTTCGGCATCGTTGCAGTCATCATTGCCGTGCTGAATGCGCAGGGAGGATTGACGACGGCGGTAGAGAAGTTGGCCAGCCTGCCTTCTGATGCCGACCCATCCGTCAATGGTGGTTTCGCGTCTTGGTTCGGTCCTGACCCGTGGGGACTGCTTGGCGTGGTCATCCTGACCTCGCTTGGCACGATGGGTTTGCCGCAAATGGTGGGTAAGTTCTACAGCATCACGGACGAGAGCGCCATTCGTCGTGGCACCATCATCTCGACCATCTTCGCCTTCATCATTGCTGGCGGATGCTATTTCCTCGGAGGTTTCGGACGCCTTTACGAGCCCGTCATCAACGAGGCGACAGGCAAAATCGCCTTTGACAGCATTATTCCCGCCATGCTTGTCACGCTTCCGGATGCCCTCATCGCACTTGTCGTGCTGCTGGTTCTCTCGGCATCCATGTCAACGCTCGCTTCCCTGGTACTGACTTCATCGAGCACCATGACCCTCGACCTCATTTATCGCGACAAGAAATCCTTGCCAGGCGAGGTAGAGGAAGGCAGCATCGACGACGTTGTTGCCGAGAAGGTTGAGCGCAGAAAGGTCGTCGTGATGCGCGTTCTGATAGTCTTCTTCATCGTCATCAGCCTGATGATTGCCCTGAATCCCCCAACCTTCATCGCTCAGTTGATGGGCATCTCGTGGGGTGCACTTGCGGGAGCCTTCCTCGCTCCCTTCATGTTGGGACTCTACTGGAAAGGCGTCACGAAGTCGGCAGTTTGGGCTTGTTTCGTTTGGGGCGTAGGCTTGACGGTCGTCAACATGCTTATGGGCAACCCAATCAACCCGATAAACTGCGGTGCCCTCGCCATGTTGGGAGGCTTCCCGGTAGTATGGATTGCCAGCCTCGTCAGCCCGAAACTCTCGAAGAGCTACGTCGAGAAGATGTTCGAATGCTATCGCAAAAACTGACCTGGCAGGTCGCATTTTCGGACTCAACAGCGGAGCGTAGAAAACATCACACGTGATGTTTGGAATTATTACACGTGATATTTTATTTTTAACACGTAATATTTCAATTTTACCCACGTGATAATTTCAATTCACCCACGCGACGTTGAGAATACAGACACGAAGGGGGACACCACACGGCGTCCCCCTTTATATTATATATAATGTGTAGTTTAACGCTTCGCCTCGGCGATGTAGGCAAGGGAACTGCGGCACTGGTCGGTGATATACTGCCAATCCTTGGCCTGCACCTTGTCGCTGGGGAAGAGTTTGCTGCCCATGCCGACGCAGAAAACACCCGCACGGAACCAAGCAGTCAGGTTCTCCTTGTCGGGAGAGACGCCTCCCGTCACCATAATCTTGCTCCACGGCATGGGAGCCAGCGTGCCTTTCACGAAAGCGGGACCATAGACGTCGCCAGGGAAGACCTTCGTCACGTCGCAACCCAACTCCTGAGCATTGCCAATCTCGCTCACCGTACCGCATCCGGGAATGTAGGGAACGAGGCGACGATTGCAGACGCGCGCAATCTCGGCATTGAGCAGAGGACCCACCACGAAGCAGGCTCCCATCTGGATATACAGGGCAGCCGTAGGCGCATCGACAATCGAGCCGGCACCCATCGCCAGCTCCGGACACTCTTTCGCCGCAAACTTCACGCACTCGGCAAACACCTCATGGGCAAAGTCACCACGGTTCGTGAACTCGAAAGCCCGCACACCACCGGCATAGCAAGCCTTTATCACCTGCTTTGCCACCTCGGCATCCTCGTGATAGAACACAGGCACCATGCCCGTCGTCTGCAGTTTCTGCAGCACTTGTATCTTGTCGAAAATCATAATTCACAATTCAGAATTCAGAATTAAAGGCGGCAACCATCCTCTCTCTCCCTATATAGGGGGTCGGAGGGTCCGCTTCATCTTTCCACTCTTCCGTTGCCGTTGCCGTTCATGAGGCACTCCACCTCAGCAAGCGAGACGAGGTTGATGTCGCCCGGAATCGTGTGCTTCAGGGCACTTGCGGCTACTGCGAACTCCAACGCCCACTCCATCGGCTTGCCGTTTGCCAAGCCATGAATGAGGCCGGCACTGAAAGCATCGCCGCCTCCCACGCGGTCCACGATGGGATATATCTCGTAACGACGGCTCTCATAGAACTCCTTCCCATTGTAAATCAACGCCTTCCATCCGTTGTGAGAAGCGCTGAAACTCTCGCGCAAGGTGCCTACAACGTACTTGAAATCGAAGGTCTTCGCCATTCGCTGGAAGATATTCTTGTAGCCGTCGGCAGCCGTCTTGCCGTTCTCGACGTCAGCATCCGGACGGAATCCCAGGCACATCTCGGCATCTTCCTCATTGCCGATGCAGACATCGACGTACTCCATCAGCGGACACATCACTTTCTGAGCCTCCTTGGCACTCCATAACTTGTGCCTGTAGTTGAGGTCGCAACTGATAGTCACCCCGGCTTTCTTGGCAGCGACGCACGCCTTCTCGATGCACTCGGCAGTGCTCTTGCCCAAAGCAGGCGTGATGCCGCTCCAATGGAACCACTCGGCACCGCGGAAGATGGCGTCGAAGTCAAAGTCGTCCGGCGTGGCCTGACTGATACTGCTATGCGCCCTGTCATAAATCACCTTGCTGGGACGCAGGCTGCTTCCCGTCTCAAGATAATAAATGCCCAAGCGCTCACCACCTCGAGCCACGTAGCTCACGTGCACGCCATACCGGCGAAGACTGTTGATGGCGGCTTGTCCAACTTCGTGCGCAGGTATCTTACTTATATAAAAAGCCTCGTTGCCAAAGTTCTGCAAACTCACGGCAACATTCGCCTCACCACCTCCAAAGTTCACATCAAAAGTGTCGGACTGGACGATTCGACTGTTTCCAGGAGTCGACAAACGCAGCAAAAGCTCTCCAAATGTTACTATTTTTGCCATATTGCGACGTATAGTTGTCTTTATTTTGCTTTTTCGCATGCAAAAATACACAAAAGTTTCGAATTAAGACAACGCTTTGCGCAATTATTTTTAAGAAATGACGTGTTTTTATGCGAAACATGGGATTATCTAACGAAAAATGTGTAACTTCGCAGCGTGAAAGAAGTAATTTCCACCCCAAAAGGGCTCCTCGCACTAAGTCCACTCTTCGTGTTTCTGCTGCTCTACTTGTTTCTAAGCCTTGCAGCCGAGGACTTCTATGCCGTGCCGCTGACGGTGGCATTCCTCGCGGCGTCGCTCTACAGTCTGTTCATCATTCGAGGGCAGAGCATCAGCCAGCGTTTCAGCCATCTCGCAGAAGGTGCCGCATCCCCTGGCGTCATGCAGATGTTGTGGATATTCATCCTTGCGGGAGCCTTCGCAGCGACCGCCAAGCAGATGGGCGCCATTGATGCTACGATACATCTGGCGCTGACGGCAGTTCCCCCGGGCTTTGTGCTGAGCAGCCTCTTCATTGCGTCTTGCTTCATCTCGCTTGCCACGGGAACCAGCGTCGGCACCATCGCTGCCCTTGTACCCATTGCAAGCAGCATGGCGGAACATACCGGAACAGGCACCGCAATGATGGTTGCAATAGTGGTTGGGGGTGCTTACTTTGGCGACAACCTCAGTTTCATCTCCGATACAACCATTGTTGCAACGCAGACGCAGGGTTGCGAGATGAAGGACAAGTTCCGTGCAAACATCTGGATTGCCCTGCCTGCTGCCCTCATCTGCCTCGTGCTCTACGCATTGATGCCCGCCGTCAACGTTCAGCCCGACCGCCTTGGCGACGTCTTCTACCCTGCCATCATACCTTATATATATATAATAGTGGCAGCGCTCTGCGGCATGAATGTGATGCTGGTGCTTGCCTCTGCAACCATCTTGGCAGGTCTGATAGGCATTGCAAGCAGCACGTTGACGCCTTTCGGATGGCTCAAGGCGATGAACGACGGCATCATGGGCATGAGCGAACTCATTATTGTGACGCTTCTGGCGGCAGGTCTGATGCAGGTCATCCGCAAGGCTGGCGGCATCGACTGGCTGATGCAACTGTTCAACAGCCGTCGGGGAAACCGAAAGAAGGCTGAGCTGAGCATGGCTGGAATGGTGGTGCTGACCGACTTCTGTACTGCCAACAACACGATTGCGATACTGAGTGTCGGTCCGCTTGCCCGCTATCTCGCTCTGCGTTACGACATTCCAGCCAAGCGCGCGGCAAGTATCCTCGACACCTTCAGCTGCCTGGCGCAAGGCATCATACCTTATGGAGCACAGATGCTCATAGCAAGCGGCTTGGCAGCAATCAACCCGCTCGACATCATTCCGCACCTCTACTATCCATACATACTTGGAGTAGTGGCACTTGTGTATATAATAGCAGACCCCCTAACCCCCTTTAGGGGGAATAAACAAGCAGTATGATGGAGACTTACAACCATTTCCCCTATCAGAATGCAGACCCCATATACTATGCTCAGCTAAAAGACTGGGCAAAGGAAATGAGGTCTAATCCTACAGAGGCTGAATCAATACTCAGAGACCATGTCAGAGCGAAGAATCTTGGCCATAAGTTCCTGTTCCAATATATAATCGGACAGTTCATTGTGGACTTCTTTTGCCCTGACTGCAAACTGGTAATCGAAGTAGATGGGGGCTATCATTCGGAACCGCTGCAAGAATACGATGACGAGTTAAGGACACAAATGCTCGAAGAGTTGGGGTACAAAGTCATACGCTTCACCAACGAACGGGTGCTGTATGACATTGACAATGTAGTTAACGAAATAAGAAGCTTTTTGCAATAAAATGACTGAAACAAAAAACAAACAGGAAGTCCGAGGGACAAATCTCCCCCTAAAGGGGGACGGGGGGTCTGTCATCAACAAATATTTCAGCCTGACAGACGTGCAGCGGGAGCAGTTTGAGGCGCTCGACGCACTCTATCACGACTGGAACAGCAAGATAAACGTCATTTCGCGAAAGGATATTGACAACCTCTACGAGCATCACGTCCTGCACAGTCTTGCCATTGCCGAGCTGATACGCTTCAAGCCGGGCACCAGCATCATGGACCTCGGCACGGGCGGCGGCTTCCCGGGCATCCCGCTGGCCATCATGTTTCCCGAGGCGAAGTTCCATCTCGTGGACTCCATCGGCAAGAAGATACGCGTTTGCGAGGAGGTCAGCAAGGCGCTCGGGCTGAAGAACGTCACGACCCAGTGGTGCCGCGCAGAAGAGGTGAAGCAGCAGTTCCATTTCGTCGTCTCGAGAGCCGTGATGCCCCTTCCCGACCTCGTCAAGATAGTGCGCAAGGCTATCAGCAAGGAACAGTTCAACGGTTTGCCCAATGGCCTCGTCTGCCTGAAAGGCGGAGAGTTGGAGCAAGAGGCAATGCCGTTCGGCAAAGCGGCACAAATCACGAACCTGAGCGACTACTTTGAAGAGCCGTTCTTCGACACCAAGAAACTCGTTTACCTACCCATATAAATAAAATGGAAGAGGGAAGAAGTGAGATGGAAGAGCGTTGCCTTGGCTCGCAAACCTGCACTGCGAAGAAACATTCCACTTACCAATAAGCCTCCGACCACTAACAAATTGACATATGAAGTATATTTCCTTCACTTTCAACCCGATACAAGAGAACACGTACCTGCTGTGGGACGAGCAGACGCTTGAGGCCGCCATCGTGGATTGCGGCTGTTGGAACCGACAAGAGGAGCAGTTGCTGGAAGGCAGCATCAGGGCGCACGGCCTGAAGATGATGTTTGCTTTGCAGACGCACGGTCATTTCGACCACACTTTCGGGCTTCCCTTCATCCACCGCACCTTCGGCCTCAAACCTATCTTCCACACTGAGGAAGCCGAGACCTACAGGCTGATGCCCGCCATGGCTGCGGATTTCGGGCTGAACATCGGTGGCGGAATGCCTCCCATCGAACGCCTACTGAACGATGGCGACGAGGTCCGGCTGGGAGAAACCACTATCAAACTCATCCACACACCAGGGCATACGCCCGGTTCATCCTCGTTTTACATACCATCCGATGGACTGCTGCTTTGCGGCGACACCCTGTTCCAGGGGAGCATGGGACGCACCGACCTGCCCGGCGGAAGCCTCGAGGCGGAGCTGGACAGCATCCGAAACAAGCTTTTCCGGCTGCCCGACGAGACAGTCGTACTGAGCGGACACGGCCCCACAAGCACGATTGGATGGGAAAAGGAGAACAACTGCTGCGTCTGAGAAACCTGCTCCGTCAGCAAGCACGGCACAGCGAGTCAGCAAGCACGGCACGTCGTGTTTGAAAATGACCCACGTGATAAATCAATTTTACCCACGTGATATTTGAAATATTACACGTGATATTTTCATTTTACCCACGTGATAATTTCATTTTACCCGCGTGACGTTTTCCGACATGCCCTGTTGAGTCGCCCTACGGCCTCAGCACCTTGTACGCTTTTCCATTGTCCCGAATGATGTAGAGACGGGCTCCATCACCGTTCCGCTCCTGGGAAAGCGCATCAGACGGCACTTTCCGACCGCTGAGGTCATAGACAGAAAGGCCTCCGCCGGCAGTAGGCGAGACCTGTTGCGGCGTCCCGATTCCGGTCGGCACGGTGTACTCCTTAACATACACGGCTGCCCCCTTCAGTCCTCCACGAAGGTCGACGACGACAGTCCAGCGAGTGCCATCACCCAACAAACGGCTGGACTGACGCTTGTAGATATGCCCGTCGGCGTGTCCCGAATAACCCTTGCCCAGGGCGAACAGGCTGCTGCCCAGGGTCCCGTCGTACACGAGGTAACGCTCCGCAGTGGTCTTGCCCGAGAACAACACCGAGAGGTCGCTCGTCAGGGAAAAGCCGAGACTGAGCGACTTGTCGTTTACCTGCTCGCCGACAGTAAAGGTGAATTGGAAGACGCTGTCTTGCATCTCGGCCATCGCAATGGCATTCTCGGGCAGCGTAGCCTGGCTCGGATAGTAGAAGACGCGCCCCACGCTGTTGGCCGGACCGCAGACGAACAGGGAAGCCTCCTCGTCGCTCTGCACCAGGGGATGTGCCAGCAAAGTACGCGCCACCTTGTCAATCTCCACTACATACTTGCCGCTCATGGGCAGGAAGGTCAGCGAATGGTCGGCATCGTCGTACCAAAAGAAATCCGGAGCAACGTGCCACTGTTCCGGATTGTCAATGAAGTTCTGTGTAAGGCAAACCGATTGCTCCACATCTATCGTGCCACGATAACACCCCAACTGCTTCGTGGACAGCAGAGAATTGCTGCCTAATCGGACATCGTCCTCTGCCTCGCCGCCAAGCACGACCGTGACTATACTCTTGGCAGGCAGGGTGAAACGGGCATAAGGGGCTGAGCCGGCACCCATCGACATCTGCAAGCCGGAGCTTCCCTGGTTGATGAGTACGGCACCATAACTGCCGTCGGGATTCAGGAAAGCCACACAACTCACGTCCGAACCCACGCCAGCAATGCTGCTCTCAATGCGTTTGGCACCCGGCTGAGCTGCCAGGCTGGCATGCGCCATCACGAAGTAATGGGAATTGTAGCTGAGGGTGTGGTAGTCGTTTTGGTCGATATCCACGGCTCCGTAGCACGTTTGGCAACCACCGTCAAGGTTAGGTCCCATGTTGAGGTCCAGCATGAAATTCCAAACCATCACAGCCTTGCTCTGCCGCGTGACGGTATTGTAGACCAGATTCATCATGTCGGCAAGCAGTCGCGACGAGAGGTTGCGGCCATCGTTCCACGTGCCGATACTCGTCTCGGTGAAGATAATCTCCTTGTCCGGCGCTTTCTGATAAATGTCGTCGAGTTCCGTGACACTGCCCCCATAGTCGTGCCAAGCACTGCCCACCACGAGGTCCTTGCCGTCCATATTGGGGTCGAGAGCATCGTAGAAGTTGATGGGATAGTCCTGCTGGTCAGAGATGTTGTCGTAGTTATAGTTATGGTCGAAGCAATATATCTTGGTGTGAATGCCAGCGTGGGCAAAGGCGGGAGCAAGTTTGTTGATGAATGCCGCCTCTTCCGACCAGGGCATATAGAGGCTGGCGCAGTTGCCGCGATTGAGAGGCTCGTTCTGCGGCGTGACAGCATAAATGGGAATTCCCTCGGCAGCAAAGGCCTGAACGAAGCGCACAAAGTACTGCGCATAGGTTTCATAATGGTCAGGATTGAGCGAACCACTCGTCCAGGAATCATAGGCAACACGATTCGACAGACTCTTCACCTTCATCCACTTGGGACAAGTCCACGGCGAGCCGATAATCTTCAAGTCCGGATTGATGGCGAGAATCTCCTTGAGAATGGGGATGACATACTGCGTCTCGTCATTATGAAGACGGAAATTCTCCAGTCCCGGCGTGTCGCAAAGCGAATACTCGGTGCTCGAGAAGTCAGAGCAACCGATACTGATGCGGACATAACTGACGCCGTAACCCCTGGTACGGGAAAAGGTGCGAGTCAAGAAGGCACGTCTGTCGGCAGGAGCCATCTGCATGAGATTGTAGGAAGCGCTGTATGTGATGGCATACCCGAAACCGTCCATCTCCTGATAGGTCGTGGCAGGTTGCAGCGTGACATGTCTCGAAAGCTTGGTGCGCAAGCTTTGTGCCGTCGAGTACTCCATTTTCTTATTGCCGTCGGCAGTCGTCGTGTAGATTCGCACCTGCTCGGCAAAAAGCGGGAACGAAAGGAAGCAAAGGAGAATGCTGGATAGGATGCGATGTGACATGATGAGTTATTCTGTTTTTTTAGGGCTGGCTCCTGTCGTACCGTCAACAGGCTTCTTTGGTGACGCGCCACTTGTGGCATCGACATCCACAATGGCTGACGGGTTGACTTTGTAGGTTGCATTCTCCGCCTCGGTGTCATAAATGCATTGACGCAACTCTTGCATAGAGATGCCGACGGCATCCTTGCTCAGCTCCGGCACGTTGTAACTCTTCAGCAGGAGAACGTTCCATTCAGGATCTTCCTGTGGAATGACAAACGGCTTATGCGCCTTGCCGTCCTTGTCAAAGTAGGCGAGGAAGAGACGAGTATAGTTCGCATCCATACGCCGACTGCTGAATGCAAACCAACGACTGTTGCTGCTCCAGGAATGGAAGCTGTCCACATCGGGTGAGTTCGCCTCGCTTAGAGGGTAGCAGTCGCCAGTCTGGATGTCTTTCACCCACAGGTCGCTCGACGTGTGCCAAATGTGGAACTGTCCATAATTGCCTTTCGTGTAGAGAATGTAACGACCGTCCGGCGACACACGCGGCACGGAGATACTCTTGTCCTCGGCAACCGCGTCGACCTCCATCACTGGCCTGCCAAATCTGCGCGACTTGGGGTCGAAGGAAATGGACATGAGGTTGTAGCGGATGCTGTCGAACTTCATGAGGAGTTGCTGCGTGTATGTACTGTCGGGCAGGGACGTGTCGAGCAGGTAATTGCGCTTGGCCGTGCAATAATACAACGTGCGTCCGTCGGGGCTCCAACACGGGAAGGTCTCGAGGTCGTCACTGGTTCTGATGATGTGACTCACCTCGTTCTTAGTGACGTCATAAAGCAGGAGGTCGCTCTTCTCGTCGAGGACTTCTATCTTTTCTGGGTAGTAGAGATGGAAGGCCTGGCCTGTCTTGTTGGTCGAGAAAGCGACGAGGTTCTCGGTTGGGTGCCACGATGGGTAGACTCCGCTCGTGATGATTGTGCTGTCTTTAAGCTGGATTTTGTGTGCTTTGCCGTTCTGGACGATGATGGTTCCGCCGTGATTGGCACGCACATGGAACAGCATGCTTTCGGTACTGCCGCTTCGGAAGTTGTGGCAGTTGATGCAGTGATTCTCTCCGTCACTGTACTGACGATTGTTTTCGTAGACTGGCACCTCGTCGAACGTCGTGAGGTTGCGCTGGTAGATGCCCAACTGGCGATAGAGCTCGTAGCCTGGCTCGATGAGTCGGTAGCTGATGAATGCGTCTATGGGTTCCTCGGCAACGCTGAACTTATAGGGTATGAAGTGCACCCAGCCGTCTGGTCGTTTGGCATAGATATCGACGGAGATGTCGCTGCCCTTGCTTGCTGTGAGGAGTGCTCGCCACTGTGTGGAGTCCATCTGCACCGTGCCGTTCTTGGCAGCGGCCGCCAGGAGTTCTTGTCCGCCTCCGCGGAGCTGTGCCACGTATGCTGTGGCTGCTGAGTCGCGACAGATGAAGTTGAGTGGCGCGATGTTGGGTGGCACAACGACTTCCTTGTAGTCGGGATAGATGTCGACCTCAGTTTTGGTTTCCGCAAACTGGCTTGGCACTTTGGCTTTTGGCTGGCAGCCGACGATGATGAGCAGTGCGAAGTATGCTATTATATATAATGTATGTTGCCTCATAACTGTGGAATGTGAACTTAGTTGACGCCTGAATTGCTGGATGACAGGCTGGTGTAGCCCTTCTTGGTGGCTTTGAGGTTGCCGAAGAAATAGTAGTACGGATAGTATCCTTTGTACTTAGGGAAGAGCTCGTAGGCATGTCCGGGACGGTCCTTCATGTATGGTTGTGTGGCTTGCAGGAAGGATTGCAGCTGCGGCTGGCGATAGTTGAAGCCTGAGAAATGCTGCATGAGTCCCGGATTTTTGTTTTCTGCGAGCATGATGCCGTCCATGATGATGCTTGGCGGGGTTGTGCCCACAAGGGGTTCCAGGCGCTCTACGAACTGCGGCATGAGTTTCGTGTAGAGGCACACGCACAGGCTGTTGATGAGTGCATTGCGGCTGCGTCCCTCGACGAGCATAAGGTTGTAGCCCATGAAGAGTGGTTGCTGATACTGATTCTCGAAGCTGTCGTGGATGGGTTCGGTCAGGCGGATGAGTGCCATCTCACGGTCGGCTTCTATCAGGTCGTTGCGTCGCACCATTGGGCCATACTTCTTGACGAATGCTCCTTCGAATGGCACACGGCGGAGGAGGGCAAGATATTTCTCGGCGAGCGCCCATTCGTTGCGCATCAGGGCACACTTGACTTGCAGTTTCAGGAGGCGACTTGTGGGGCCGCCCATCACCATCTGCTCCATGCAGGCATGTTGCGAGGATTCGAGGAAGCCGCCATAGTAGTTGCCTTCGGGCACATAGAGGATGCTTGCATTGTTGTGCTCTCCGTCTACACCATGGACGTGGAGGGAATCGTAGTCAAGCCTGATGTCGTACAGGCGCTCGCCCACCTGGTCTGTCTGCACGAGTGCGATGGCGTAGGCGCATGCCATCGGGCGGTTGCTCATAGTGGCATTTGCCCGTGCCAGCTTTTGAATGCCGACCCAGTCCTGCTTGTACTCCATGTCCATGAGGCGGCAGATGACGCGTACATACGGGCGCTGCCACTGGTCGAAACCGATGATGGCTGCCATCGCGGCGACGATGACGAGCAGTTGCAGGCGGTTCTGCCATGGTGTCTCGTCTTGAGGAACACGAATGAAGGCGGGTGCCGGTTTCTTGCTAAAGCTGCGAATGATGACAGCCCAGATGCAGAGCACGTCCAGCGCGAGGAGGGGTATGCCGAAGATGAAGCCGGTGCGTGCCTCGACGAAGATGTCGAGACCGTGCCACGTGACGACGGCCATGTAGAAGAGCGCCGGCAGGTACTGGATGGCTCGCCATGCCGGACGGAGCCTCATGCAGTAGCCCGTCAGCCAGCTGCCGGCGGTAAGAATCAGCGCCATGAACAGTCCGCCCAGCCACGGGTACTGATAGAGTTGCAGCATCGCCCTGCCGATATAGCGGAGGAAGCCGTAGGGCTGGGACAGGACGAACTCCATGATGCGGAGGTCTGCCACCCAGAAGCTGTATTCGCGGCTGACGTGGAAGACGCTGCCATAGTACCATGCTGCCCAGAGCCAAGTCAGGGCAAAGAAGACGACGTGTACCGGCACCTTCGCCGCAGCAAGCCGCAAGCCGGAGCCCGATGCCTTGGGATGCCCTTCAGCACCTGCCCTCCGGTTTCGCCTTTGCGGAGAAACAGCCGGTTTCTGCACATCTTTACGAGGTTGTGGAGATGGTTTCTTGCTCATTATTTCATTCAGTTTCGATATCCTTTTCAGGGTGCGCTGACAAGCGCGACGTGGGGTGATGCAAAACATCACGTGGGTTGATTGAAATTATCACGTGGGTAAAATGAAATTATTACGTGGAATATTTAAAATATCACGTGGGTAAAATGAAATTATTACGTGGGTCATTCGAAATCATCACCTGCGACGTCTGCATTCTTGCCACTATTTCACGAGCATCTTCTTGCCGCCCACGATGTAGAGACCCTTTGCGGGCTTGCTCACACGCTGGCCTGCGACGTTGTAGATGCCGCCGGCATTTCGCTTGTCAGACTTTCCTTGAACCGCCTCGATGCCGTTGGGGTCATCCCAGACATAGGTGAAGGGGGAGATTCCCTCGGCGAAGACTAACGACGTACCATTGTATATGTAGCCGCTCTCCGTTTCGCAGAAGGTGCCGGCGAGTATGGTCCTGCCATTCTCGGCGATGCTGACTGCGTCCTGGAAAACGACCGGTTGGCCTGCCAGGAACGTCTCGGGAGTGACGTCGACTATGCAGCCATCCGTCAGAATGCCGGTGCCCGCCCAAGTGTCGAACGGCAAGCGGAGAGCCTGAACGCCCTCGCCGCTCTTGGTGAACGTGAGGCTCGTGGCTGTGAAGTCCATCGGATTGAAGAACTTCCTGTCGCCATCGATGACAATCGACTGGGCAACACTGTCGGGACCAACCACGTTGACGTATGCCAGAAGCTCCTCCGTTGGCATTCTCTTAGAGGTCTGACCGGGCTTGACGATAGCGATGGAGTTGACCGGAAGCGGGCTGATCTCGCTCTTGCCCGCAGTGCCCGTGCCGTAGTAATACACCACGTGAGGCGTCGGATCACCCTCGTAGTACACCGTCATCTCGCCACGATAGAGCGCCGAACCATAGGGAACAAGCACCTCATAGCCGTTCGCCTCGCAAGCATATATCTTAAAGCCACCCTGCACCTTCGCCTGAACATTCGTCGGGAAAGAGAAACTGTTCTTGTTCGACAAGTAAACCAAGTTGCCGTCATTGTCGTAAACCTTGTATCCAATGGCTCCCGAACCCATTACCTTGTAGGTAGTCTTGCCGCTGCTGGTGCTCGTGGTGTAGTAGTAACCATTCGTCTGGTACTCGTCCACAAAGTCACTCCACTGCCCGACATCAGCATAGCCGATAGCCACCTCACCGTCGTCGTACGCCACACGGTTGGAACCTTTGGGCTTACCCTCCAGCGGACCGTCGAAGATGGCAGGCGACGGCTTGATGCGGTCGTCGATAAAGCAGATGCTCGGGGCTTTCGGATACTGATGCATATAAGCCTTCGCCTCGTCGATGTCCTGCTGAGTAGTGGTCACCCAATACTCGCCGTAGTCGCCCACAAAGTACTTGTCGTAAGGAACAAACATGCCGTTCACCTCGAAGAGCTCGCTCAAGTCAAGCTGAGCAGCATCGCACATCTTCTTCGCCATATGCAGATAGTCGGTCTTGCCATAAGTGATTCTGCCACCCACGACACCCTCAGCATTCTCCAGACTAGCATCGTATGGGCCTGTACGCTTCTGTATGGGATCCTGACGCAGCATCTTAAAAAGCGTAGGATAAAAGGCAGGGTTGTGTCCCTGAACGTGGAAGTAAAGGTAAAGCTGGAAGTAGAAACGAGTCTGCTCCCATATGTCCATGCCAAACCATCCCTTGCCCTGAGCAAAGTCCTCAAGCGTCTTGGTAACCGTAGTGCCACGCGTCGTCGTCACACCTTGCAGGAAGACATTGGCGTTGGAGAACAGGTTGTTGCTCACCTCGGTAGCCCCCACGATGTTGAAGCATGCCTGATGGTTGTGCCCAATCTCGTGCGAAGGACCCCATATGGCACCCCCGCTCGACGTCATCGTATTGTAGTTCATCACGGTGGAAATGGTGCCGTCACTATAGTAGGTGCCGTACGTCGTAGAATACATGTAGCCGTGATTGACGGAAAAGGCATTCCAAATATTGCGGAAACGCCCCTGCAAGTCCTCCTTGAACCCCATGAGGTCTTCCTCCAGGTCAACGAAGTTGCTCCACACACGCAGCAGACCTTCCACCTCTCCTGTCTTGCCGATGGCACTCTTCACCAGGTTGGTAAGCATTGCAAAGACAACGCGCTCGCACTTTAGGTTGACGGTGTTGCTCTTGTTGAGCAGCTTCTCATAGAGGAGCGTCCAGTCCTGATTGGTCATGCCGCGAGTATAGTCGAAGTAGCCTTGCAGCTGTCCGCCCTCGATATGTATCTTAGCCGCAGGATAGTCGGCAAGGTACTTCTCAGGGTCATTGAGCTGATAGAAGATGTACAGCGTGCTTGGCTGACTCATTAGCACAGCATTGAGACCAGCATGAAGATTTGTCGTTGTCCCAGTAGGATGGTCGCCCGGGCTTTCGGTGTCAATCACGACCTCAGCCTGCAAAGTGCAGTCTGCGTTGGGCTCCTCGTCTACATAAATATAGATTATGTCCCCGGTGTCTCCCACGATGCCCGTCGGCCCTGAGAGTTTACCGAAAGCATTGCTCATGCCGGCATATTCGTTCCACGACATCTTCTGGTTGTTACTGTAGACAAAGTAATCGTCTCGAACGCGGAAGAACTTTTCGAAGCCTTCCCTCGTGTAGCCCGTCGAGGCAGTAAAGCTTTCCCACGTGTCGTTCTTAACCTTCAGGACCATCGCCTTCATGTTGTCATTCAAGGCAGCAAAGTCGGCGTTCCCGGCCAAGGCCTCATCCGTGAGAGCCTGTATCTCGTCCTTGAGCACAGTGCATGCCTTGTCCTGGAACAGGTTGGCGAGAGCAGCCTTATATGTGTTGAGGTTCTGCATCAAGTCGTTATATGCAGTGAGCTTGGAGCGCTCTTCAGCAATGAAGCCTTCGTCGAGCTCTGCTTCCTCGAATCCCCACACACTATTTTCGTTGTTGGTGTACCAACCTACGACACTGTTGCCTGCGTCGCAATGCAAGCCAACGTTATTAGCGTCGACGATGTAATAAGTCACAGTTGTTGCGTCGGCAGTGCGCTGGAGCGTGAAGCCCTTAGACGGTTTGTTCAGTTGCGTGCGGTACGGCGTGCTGTATGCGCCGTTCTGCAAGGTGACATAACGTTGCGTGCACATGTTCTGCAAGATGCTCGTGCTGCCTGTTCCTGCGACGAGAGTCCAGTACTGAGCAAGCTTGCCGGCATCTTTTCCTTCACATGAGATGATGTTTGAGGCGAAGTTCTCGGTGATGTAGTTCGACTTGTTGACGTTCTTGATGCGATAGTACTTGCCGACAACCGGCTCGCTCAATCCGCTTAAGGCAAACAGGTTGTCCTCCACCTCCTGCAATGTGTAGTTCTCTGCCAGGGTGATGCTCCAATCGGAACCTTGGTCGCCTTGACACGCCCACTTGTACAGGGTTGTGCCGTCGCCGTTGAGGTTCAGACACACATTGCCCGAGAAGCTTTCATTCTCGGAGAGATTGATGAAGGCATCGTTGGTACCGTTGTTGGGGCTGAACTGAATGTAGATTGTGTTGGCGGTGGCAGATGGCGAGCGGAAGTTGTCGTCATCGTTCAGGTATCGACCCGTGCTTGCATTGCGAAGCGTGTAGCCGTTGCCAGCCTTCGTGATGAGCCAAACCTGTGCCAGGGTATTGTCGTTCTTGGCAGCGCCCTCAGTGTTGGTACCGTTGTCAGCGAGGCGCACGTTGGTACTGCGGCGGCTTGTGAGGCGAACGATGTTCTTGCTGCTGAGCACATAATTGACGTATGCTCTGCCGGTGAGGTTGCCTAAGTCGGAGAACGTGATGGTTCGGAAAGCCCAGTCACGGTCGCCTCCTTGACTGCCGACACCCGATGCACCAATCAACGAACCGTTGTTGTTCTGCAGATAATAGCGGTCCATGCTGCGCAACGACCAGTGCCCTGCCGCGTCGAACTGCGCGATGGTGTAGAAATACTTGTCTGCCACGGTGGCATTGGTGCCGTTGTTCTTGCTTGGAGTCACGTTGCAGTAGTAGTTGCCCAGGCCCGACTTGAGGAAGTACTGGCCGTCCGTCCCCGTCTCTTCGAGCTGGACGAGATAGCCGAGGCTGGACTCTGCATCTGCTCCGTTGGGAGTAGATGTTGAGACGCCGAGCGTATTGCCTTCGCCCTCGAGGGTGAAAGCGGTGGTCGATGCGTTGTAGAGGACATACCACTGCCCCGTCTGGAGTGTGGTGGCAGCGCTGCCCACATTGATGATTTTACCTGCGAATTCGCTTGTCTGTGCCCAGGCGGAAGTAGTGCCGAGCAGTGCGATAAGTGACGCTAAAAGCAATCTGATCTGGTTTCTCATAATATGTTAGATTTAGTTTAATGCAAGCATATTTGGGTACAAAGATAATAAAAAATGTTCATGCGCGCGAAGAAATTCCACTTTTTTTCGCGCTACATGCCCGAAAAGGCACAAATCGCTCTCCTGCGCGACGAATCGCGCGGGCTTCTAACCAATAATAAGCGACAGGAGGTAAGTGAGATAGCAGATGACGAGCAAAGCGCCTTCGAGGCGGTTGATGCGTCGTCCTGTGGCGGCAACAAGCCAAACCAGCACGACGCTGCCGAAGAAGACAAGCCAGTCCTTCAGCGTAATCTCCGTGACAGTCATGGGAACGATGCTGCTGCAGGTGCCTATGACGAATGCGATGTTGAAGACATTACTGCCGATCACGTTGCCGAAAGCGAGTCCGAGGCTGCCCTTCTTTGCTGCCACTACACTTGTGGCAAACTCCGGCAGGCTGGTTCCTGCGGCAAGGATGGTCATTCCTATCACGCTCTCGCTGATTCCGAAATCCCTTGCCACCGAGGCTGCATTGTCCACGAGCACGCGTCCGCCAAACACCAGAGCCGCCATGCCAAGCAGAATCAGCAGGATGAGTTTCGGCATCGGGGTCTTCTCCTCGAGCACCACGTCCTTTGCCTCCTTCCTGTCAGCCATGGCAATTCGGTAGGCCATGTAGAGGTAACCGCAGAAGAAAGCGACCATGACGAGGCCTTCCCACGTGGAAACCGTGCTCTTTGTGTAGGCAAAGAGGACAAGCATAGCCGTCGTCAGCACGCAAATCGGGAAGTCGCGAACGAGCATGGACCTGTTCACGGCAAGCGGGCTCATGAGGGCTGAACCGCCGATAATGACGAGGATGTTGAAGACGTTGCTGCCGATGATGTTGCCCACGCTCATGTCCGAACTGGCACGGAGCACGCTCAGGAAACTGACCATGAACTCCGGCAGACTCGTCCCGAGCGCCACCACCGTCAGTCCTATCACGAGTTCGCTGACCTTCAGGCGCCGAGCCAAGCCGCTTGCACCGTCCGTAAACGTGTTCGCACCCCATAGGACAATGGCGATGCCGGCTATGATGAAGACAATTTCAAGAAGGAGTTTTTCCATAAACGCCTGCAAAGGTACGAAGAAATTATAAATAATAAAAGAATCCGAAGAATTAATTTGCAGACGCCCTCCTGCAGCCCACCGACCCATCCGGCACAAAATGTAAAGATTTTTCCGAAGACGGAGTTGAGTCTCTGAAGTATTGCCCTACCCTTTCCGGGGTTGCGCCACGACAATTTCGATTGCCTGAACAGGATTTTAAGGCGTTGTCTGGAGAGCCTTTTGAAACGCCTTTGTAACAATCTAAGAATAAGGCACTTGCAAACGACACTTGTCAAAAACAAAATTACAGCCAGCCAAATTGCAAAATATAACGTGTGATAATTGAAAATATCACGTGTAATAATTAAAATATTACGTGTGAAAATTGCAAACATCACGTGTTACATTTTCATTTATCACAGGGAGTGTTTTCGATTTTCACCTTTTGCGACAGAAATCCTGACGTGCCTGCCCACATGGAATGTAATGTTTTTTTCGTCTTCTCCATTAGCCACACCGGCAAACTCATGCTTTGAGGCTCATTTTCACGACTCGGAAGACTTCCCGACGAAAAGAAGCCATTTTCTCCTTTCGAAACGCGATGAAATATACCGAAAAAGGGTGTAAATTGTTCTATTTCTCGTTTTTTAAGTTTCGTTAATACTCTTAATGTTGGCAGATTTGGTATTTCTTCTTACCTTTGCACACGGAAACGAACGAATCACTTACAATTTGTTCGGCAAGTTAACCTGAAGTTGCACATTATATAATAAGTAGAAAAATGAAGAAACTCACTCTCGCCATGTTGCTCGCGCTCATCGGAGCAACCGCAATGGCACAGAATTTCGAAGGTAGCACCATTGAAGAACGCATCGCGTTCTCTACTGGCGACAACGAGGACTCCATCAAGACCGCCAAGGGCTACATCACCATGTTCCAGCAGACAAATGCGAACAAGGATTATCTGGACATGTACGAAAACTACAAGTGGATAAAGCAATATGCGCCCTTCGCGCAGAACGGCATCTACTCGCAAGGCCCGTTCATGTTCTATAACCTTATCAATGCAGAACAAGACCCCGTCAAGAAGCGCAGATACTTCGACGAAATGATGGAGCTCTTCGAGCTTCGCCAGAAGAACCTCAACGCCCTGAACTCTTTCGCAAAGACGAAGAGCACACTGGGCGACGTGCTGAGCGTGAAGGCTGAGTACTACAACTGGACGGCTCCTGCTGTCCTCGGGGAGAACTTCGACCTTCGTGGCTCGTACAAGAACTTCGCCGAAGCCATCAAGATGGTTAACGAGCAGGGCGGTCGCGAAATTACAGGCAGCTTCCTCCAGACCTTCTTCCTGGTAAGCGACGCCATCTACAAGGCTACCAATGGTGGCACTCGCGAACAGTATCTGCAGGACTACCTGGACAGCAAGGACGCATGCGAGAAGATGCTCCAACTGGCCAAAGAGGCTCAGGAGGCTGGCGACACCATCAAGGCCCAGCAGCTCGTGGCAACCTACGACGCTCCTCTGGCTGCCATCGAACAGATTTTCTCACAGAGCGGAGCTGCCGACAGCGCACAGATCATCAGCATCTATACCAAGAAGTTCGATGGATATAAGAACGACATCAACAAGCTGAACTCCAGCCTGACCATCATGCAGGACAACGACTGCGACGAGTCGGACATCTACTATCAGTATGCCGAAGCCGCTTACGCACTGGAACCCTCCTACACCAGCGCCATCGGTCTGGCACAGAAGGCACAGAAGGACGGCCAGCTCGACAAGATGCTCGAGTACTACAACAAGGCCCTCGAACTCACTTCGAGCGACGAAACCCGCGGCAAGATTTGCCTGAACATCTGCAACGGCCTGACAAAGAGCAAGCAATACACAGGTGCCCTGACCTACGCAGAAAAGGCAATCGCCTACAATCCCGACCTGACAGGCAAGTCCTACCTGAAGATGGCCAACATCTACGCCCTGCTGGGTCAGTACGGCGAAGCAACTGCATACTGCGGAAAGGCTGCTGCTTCAGACATCACAGTCAGCGGTTCTGCAGATCGTCTGAAGGCTAACATCCAAAAAGCACAGGCCAGCCAGGCCGCCAACGCTGCAGCCCTGAAGGCTTACAACGACTTCAAGGCTCGCCAGAAGGCAGAGGAAGACTTCTGGAGCGGCGGAAAGAAATAACACGCTCACCAAAGCCTCGTCCCCAAAGGACAGGCTCACCAACCAGACCCGCTGTGCCACAAAGCATGGCGGGTCTTTTCGTAACGAGAAACATTTTATTTGTAAAAAAGGTTAAAAAAATGGCCTAACCTTTGTCTTAGTTAAGAAAATTTAGTAACTTTACACACTGAAAGTGCACTTTTACCACAAAATCAGGGTAAAACAGACACAAACCAACGATGAAAAAGATTAAAATCGGCATCATAGGACTCGGCAGAATGGGACGCAAGCACCTCGCGGAACTTGTGGCCTGCGACTACTGGGACGTCAAATATACCTGCGACATTAATCCCGAAAAGGCTAAGCATTCACACCAGATAGCACCCAATGCCATCTTTACAACCGACGAACGAGACCTCTGGAACGACCCGGAAGTGGAGTGCGTCGGTCTTTTTGCATTGGCAGACACCCGCGCAAGCCGAATCGAGAAAGCAGTCAAGGCAGGCAAACACGTCATCTGCGAAAAACCACTCGCCTATAAGCTCAGCGAGGAATGGGACGTCGTACGGCTCGAAGAGTCAACCGACAAATTCTGCACCGTCAACCTATACCTGCGAAATGCCTGGTACACGCAAGCCATGAAGGACTTCGTCAAAAGCGGAGAAATCGGGGAACTCGCTATCATTCGCATCTGTCACATGACTCCCGGCCTGTCACCAGGAGAAGGACACGAGTACGAGGGTCCGTCTTTCCACGACTGCGGAATGCACTACGTGGACATCGCTCGATGGTATGCCGACTCAGAATACAAGACAGGACACGCGCAGGCCATCCGCATGTGGGACTACAAAGACCCGTGGTGGCTGCAGTGTCACGGCACATTCGAGAACGGCGTCGTCTACGACATCACCCAAGGCTTCATCTATGGACAGCTTGCAAAAGACCAGACGCACAACTCCTACACCGAACTCATCGGCAGCAAGGGCTTTGTACGCATGACACACGACTTCAAGACAGCCGTCGTGGAGATGCATGGCGAACACGAGACCCAACGCATCGAACAGCCTTATGGGGACAAGAACATCGACCGGCTCTGCAAACTCATGGGCGAAGCTATCCTGACCGGCAAACGCCCTGAGTCCCTACCCCGCTTCCGCGACGCAGCCATCGCAAGCGAGTACTCCTGGAAAATGCTCGAGGATGCCCGACGCAACGACCTGCCATCGAAAGGCACGCCCGAAGAACTGGAACAGATTCACTACCGTCGCGCACATGCCACCGATGGCTACGGACTCATCGACCGACCGCACAAATAACAAATCCTGAATCTACAAAAACTTAAAACCATATAAATATGACAAACCAACTCTTGTTCCTCGGCAGTATTGGCAGCCAGGAAATCATTATCATCGCACTCGTCATCCTGCTCCTCTTCGGCGGCAAGAAGATTCCCGAACTGATGCGCGGCCTCGGCAAAGGCGTATCGCAATTCAAAAAAGGCATGAAAGACATTGAAGAAGAAATCAATGCCGAGCCCGAAAAGAAAGAAGTTCCGCACCCTTAACAGCGCGCCTTTGTGCTAAGCATCAAAGAAATTCAAAACAAATAACATAAGTTTAACCATCCAAAACAAAACATCTCTTATGAAAGACATGTCAAGAAGATCGTTCCTCAAGGCAGGAACTGCAGCAACAGCTGCCCTCGCAATGGCTCCCGCCGATGTCCTCGGCAAAGCTAAGGCAAAGAAAAACGTACCAACAGGCAAGATTAAACTCCTCGGTGTAGGTGTTGGCGGACGTGGTCATGCAGACATTAACGGCGTTACCTACAAGGGCAAAGACGAAATCTACGACGACATCGAGTTCATCGGCATGTGCGACGTGGACTTCAAGTACGCTAAGGGTGTCCTCGAAGAATACCAGAGGCTCTTCCCCAAGATGAAGGTCTACAACGACTACAAGAAGATGTATGCCGAACTGCTGGACCAGGCCGACGCAGTCATCTGCGGTACCGCCGACCACACACACGCCATCATCTGTGCAGAAGCTCTGGCAGCAGGCAAGCACGTTTACTGCGAAAAGCCCCTCACACGTACCGTTTACGAATCTCGTCTGCTCACAAAGCTCGCTGCAAAGGCTGGCGTTGCTACTCAGATGGGTAATCAGGGTTCAAGCGGCGAAGGTGTGAACCTGACTTGTGAATGGATTTGGAACGGTGAAATCGGCGAGGTAACACGCGTTGATGCCTTCACCGACCGTCCCATCTGGCCACAAGGCCTGGAACGCCCCACTGAGGTGCACGAGATTCCCAGCACTCTGAACTGGGATGCCTTCATTGGCCCCGCTCCCAAGCGTCCCTACAATTCCATCTATCATCCCTGGAACTTCCGCGGCTGGTGGGACTTTGGCACAGGCGCTCTCGGCGACATGGCTTGCCACATCTTGCATCCCGTCTTCAAGGCTCTCGACCTCGGTTATCCCATCAAGGCTGAAGGTAGCTCCACACCTCTGATGTCCGACTGCTGCCCCAGCGCTCAGGTCGTTAAGCTGACTTATCCCGCTCGTCCCAACCGTCCGAAGGTTGCAATGCCCGAGGTTGTGGTGACTTGGAGCGATGGTGGCATTGTGCCCTTCCGTCCCGAAGGTCTCGCAATCGGCAAGAACCTCAACGTAAGCGGTGGTGGCGCTATCTTCTATGGTACTAAGGACATCCTCGTAGTAGGTTGCTACGGCGAGAAGCCTTACCTGGTAAGCGGCCGTGTTCCCAATGCACCAAAGGTTTGCCGTCGCGTTACGGAAAGCCACCAGCGCGACTGGATCCGTGCTATCAAGGAAATCCGTGCTGGCAAGAAGGACTGGACAAGAACCGCTTCCGACTTCAGCGAGGCAGGTCCCTTCAACGAAATGGTTGCCATGGGTGTAGTCGCTACACGTCTGCAAGGCCTGAACCAGGTGCTGGATTGGGATGGCGAAAACATGCGCTTCACCAACATCCCTGAGAACGCAACTGTTCGCTCCATGCTCAAGGACGGCTTCTCAATTCACGACGGACACCCCACATTCGACAAGAAGTGGACAGAACCGGTCAATGCACGCGAGTTCGCAGCAGAACTCATCAAGCCGAAGTACCAGAATGGCTATGTTCTGCCTGAGCTTCCCGCATAAATAACTACATAGTTTACGTAACGATGAAACTTAGAAACATCCTTGCCGCAGCAGCATTTGCTGCTGCGGCTGGCGTACAGGCTCAGCCTCAGTACGTCGTTATCGAGAACCCTCAGGTTGACCTCAGCACTCTGAAGGTCGACAAGGAAGGCTATTATGTACTCTTCGACGGCTCAAGCCTCAATGGCTGGCGTGGCTACTGCAAGGACCACATCCCCAGCAAGTGGAACATCAAGGACGGTGCTCTGCACTTCGACGGCCGCGGACAAGGCGAGGGCGGCGACATCATCTTCGCTCACAAGTTCAAAGATTTTGTGTTCGAGATTGAATGGAAGATTGCAGAAGGCGGCAACTCCGGCATCTTCTACCTTGGCAAAGAAACTGCCACAATCAACAACGACGCTCCCAAGACCGAGGAGACGAAGGCTGGCAATGTGACCATCACACAGACCATCGACAATCGTGGCAAGCTCAACTACCAGCCCATCTACATCAGCTGCCCCGAGTGCCAAGTGCTTGACAACGAACGCCATCCTGACGCAAAGCTCGGCGCTACTCTCGGCATCCGTCAGAGCACAAGCCTCTACGACATGATTGTCGCTAAGCCACAGAACGCTAACCCTGCCGGTCAGTGGAACAAAGTGAAGATTGTCGTGAAGAACGGCAAGGTTACTCACTACCAGAACGGTGTGAAGGTGCTGAGCTACACTTTGGCCGACAAGTCATGGGTCGACTTGGTGCAGACCTCTAAGTTCAGCCAGAAGAACTGGCCTCTTGCTTACGAGATCATGAAGGACTGTGGCAAGGACGCTGGCTACTTTGGAATGCAAGACCATGGCGACGAGGTTTGGTATCGCAACATACGCGTCAAGGTGCTCAAGTAAACCCTATACATTATTTAAATATAAGGCAACAAGATGAAAAAGATTCTTATGATTGTCTGCCTTGCCGCTACCTTCTTGGGGTATGGCACAGGAGCAGATGCGAAGAAGAAGGACATCGCCTTCCAGATGTACAGTGTACGTGACCTCATCGGCAACCCTGAGAAGTATGCTCAGAACCATGAGAGCACGCTGAAGGCTCTGGCGAAGATGGGCTATACTGCTGTCGAGGCAGCAAACTATGGTGACGGCAAGCTCTATGGCGTCAGCCCAGAGCAGTTCAAGGCCGACATCGAGGCAGCAGGCATGAAGGTGCTCTCAAGCCATGTCGGTCACAACCTGAACGACAACGAACTGAAGTCCGGTAACTTCGACGGCGCCCTGCAATGGTGGGCACAATGCATCGACGCACACAAGCGTGCTGGCATGAAGTACATCGTCAACCCGGGCGTCAACTATCCGAAGACTCTTGCCGAAGCAGAGGTTATCTGCAAATACTTGAACAAGGTTGGCGAGATGGTGAATGCAGCCGGCATGAAGTTCGGCTACCACAACCATTCGCACGAGTTTGGCAAGGTAGAAGGCAAAGTGTGGTACGACTACATGGTCGAGCATACAGATGCCGACAAGGTATTCTTCGAGATGGACGTCTATTGGGCAGTACGCGGACAAGTGAGTCCCGTCGAGTACTTCAACAGGTATCCTGGCCGCTTCACCTTGCTTCACATCAAAGACCACAAGGAGTTCGGCGAGAGCGGCATGGTAGGCTTTGACGCCATCTTCAACTATGCCGACAAGGCTGGCCTGAAGTATCCGATTGTCGAGCTTGAAGGCAGCAACAGACCTAACATTCTGGATGGCATGAAGGTTTGTGCAGACTACCTGAAGGCTGCAAAGTTCGTCAAGGCAACTTACAACAAATAAGTTTAATGTAATTCATAATTCTTAATTCATAACTCATAATTAAAAGCAACGCTGATAGTCCGTCAGTGAAAAGAATTATGAATTGTGAATTAAGAATTATGAATTGCTTTCAGTTATGGAGTTAGAAGACAAGAGTAAGACAGAACAGATAGAAGAGGAAGAGGTTCAAGAAGGTGCGATGTCCTTCTGGGATCATCTTGAGGTGCTGCGATGGGCATTGTTTCGCAGTGCATGTGTGCTTATGGTAATCATGATAGGCACGTTTATTGCTATGCCTTACATCTTCGACCGCTTCATTCTCGCTCCCACGAGCAACGATTTCATTACGTATAGATGGCTCAACGCCATAGGTGGAGGCGTTGTGAAGCTCTCGCAAGACTTTGATGTGCAGATTATCAACATCAACGTCGCGAGCCAGTTCATGACGCATATCTCGACGTCTATTTCCTTGGCTGCTGTCATTGCGTTCCCCTACTTTATTTGGGAGATTTGGAGATTCATCGAGCCAGCCCTGTTTGAAGACGAGGTGAAACACTTGAAGCCAGCCTTTTTCGGAGGCACGGTGATGTTCTACATCGGATGTGCCATCGGCTATATGCTCGTCTTTCCATTCACTTTCCGCTTCCTTGTGGAATACAACCTGAGCCCTAACATCACAAACCAAATCAATCTGCAGAGCTACATCGACAACTTCACGATGCTCATCCTTGTCATGGGCATTGTCTTCGAGATGCCTCTGCTTGCCTGGCTGCTTGGGTTGCTGGGCATTCTCAAGAAGAGTTTCCTTCGCGAGTACAAGAAGCATGCAGTCGTCGTGCTTCTCATCTCCGCCGCCATCATTACACCGAGCGGCGACCCATTTACCCTGATGCTTGTCTTCATTCCGCTTTACGTGCTCTATGAGCTGTCGATTCTTGTTGTAAGGGACAAACGTAAAGCACGTAAAACAGAAGCCGCATAGCCGCATTTACACGCTATTTGAGCTATTTTTTTACACACAATTGGCAAAAGTGTGCACCTTTGGCACATAAAACGAAGAAAAAATGCATTATTTCTTGCACGAAAGTAAATAAAGTCGTAACTTTGCGGCAACTAAAAGCGTGTTAAATAACCTATTAGAAAGAGAAAAAGTACAAAAATAATGTTAACCAACTTTATGAACATGAAAAAGATTACTCTCGTTATTGCTATGTTCGCCATGGCAATGGCTGCCAGTGCACAGAACGCTGGTCAGAAGTTTTTCGACAATTGGTCAATTGGTGCTGAAGGTGGCGTAAGCACAAACCTTCACGAGTGGGACACTCCCAACGGTGCAGTTGCAGGCATCAACCTGACAAAGGGCATCACTCCCGTGCTGAGCTTGGAATTCCAGCTGCAGGCAGGCTTCAACGACAACGCTAACTGGAACATGGGTCACAGCAGTAACATTGTTGACAACATGTCAATCTTCGGTAACACCAAGATTAACCTGATGAACTGGTTTGGTGGCTACAAGGGCACACGTCGTGTCTTCGAGATTCAGGCTCGCGGCGGCCTCGGCTACATGCGCGAGTTCTATCCCAACCCTGTAGTAAATAAAAGCACAGGAGCGAGGGCAGCAGGAAATACCAACAGCGGTAACGACTTGAACCGCTTTGCGACAAAGTTCGGTATTGACTTTGACTTCAACCTTGGCAAGCAAAAGGCTTGGACCATCAGCCTCCGTCCCGCAATTATCCTCAAGGGCGGCAACTTCATTCCTTCCAACGAGGAACACGGCTGCGAGAATGGCAGTGGCTGCAATGCTTACACTCACAACGCTGTTGGTCAAATCACCGCAGGTGTGACTTACCACTTCAAGACCAGTGCCGGCAACCACCAGAACTTCGCATACGTAGCTCCCGTTGCTGTCACAAACGTAGTCGAGAAGATTGTTGAGAAGCCCGTTGAAAAGGTTGTCGAGAAGGTTGTCGAGAAGGTTGTCACCAAGAACGTTGGTGGTGGTAACATCACTGTTGAGTTTGCTCAGAACAAGGCAAACCTCAGCAACACTGCTAAGGCTAAGCTGAACACCATCGAGAAGGGCGTTTCTGTTGCTATCGACGGTTATGCTTCTCCCGAAGGCACAAAGGCTTACAACCAGAAGCTCTCTCAGCGTCGTTGCGATGCAGTCAAGAGCTACCTCGAGGATCGTGGCGTGAAGGTTATCGACGCTAAGGCTCACGGTGCTGAAGCTGAAGATTCTCAGCGTGTTGTTTACGTTACTATCAAGTAATTGCACACAGTAATTAACAAAGATTTATTTAAGAGGATGTGCCGTCGGGTGCATCCTCTTTTCTTTAACCTGCCTCCGATTTGCCCCAAGCGGGTGAAGAGGGACAGAAAACGACATTCCGAAAAACAATGAAAAAGTATGTATTTATGGTCGCAACGGCCATCATGATTTCGCTGAGTGCGGCTATGACGAGCTGTGCCGATGCTGAGGAGGGAGAGTCGAAGGGCGATTGGGAGCTGCGAAACGCTATCAACGGCTTCGGCTGGCACATCGAAATGCTGAAGGACGCCAACAACAACTGGCTGCGATGGGAAGAGGCTACCGAAATATACTTCTACGTGAAGTTCAGCGCGAGCAATCACAATTTCTCATCCGAGAAGTTCTACTACAAAGACGGACTGGGCGACAACTCGACCCGCGAAGTATACAACGCTAACAACAACACGGCCTACACCATCAAGGACGCGAAAATCATCGAAGGCACCGTTGCCGGAGAGCCCTATTTCCGCATTACGCTCAAGAAGAAACCTGGCTCGTCGATGGAGGGCACGCTGTATTTCTATCGCGAGAAGAAAACCTTCGAAGTCATCATGATGCGATAGTTTCGGAGAGACGAAACAGGCGACCTTGGAAAACGCAGCACGTGAGGTCTGAATTTTACCCACGTGATAATTTCATTTTACCCACGTAATATTTGAAATATTACACGTGATATTTGAAATTTAACCACGTTACGATTGAGGACATCGCGTGCTTTGTTTACGAAGACTGCTTGATAAGCATACAGAGAGGGCGTGTCAAACATGATGACACGCCCTCTCTGTATCGTTTCCGACGACTTGTGTCGAGCCTGATTCTCAGCAGAATTCCTGCAGGGATTTCTCGCCGATGACTTGCTTCGTGCGTTCGGTGTCGGACGTCCGGAAGACCAGTATGCCCTTGCCCGAAAGCAGGAAGGAGTACATGTAGGCAATGCTGATGTCTGCCTCGGCGAAGAGTGCCAGCACGCGAGCTGCTTCGCCGGGCTTGTCCTCGAGTTGGATGGCAAAGACGTCGGTGAGCGTCGCCGTGATGCCCTGCTCTTTCAGGACGATGAAGGCACGCTCCGGGTCGTCGCAGATGATGCGATAGATGCCGAAATCCTGCGTGTCGGAGATGGTGGAGGCTATTATCTGGATGCCTGCTCCCTTGAGCACGTTCAGCACGGTAAGCAGCGTGCCGCGCTTGTTCTCGATGAAAATAGAAAGCTGTTTCATGAGTGTCTTTATTTATTGATATACTTTGCGTTTGTCGACCACTCGAACTGCCTTGCCCTCGCTGACGGGCAGCGTGCCCTTGGGAACCAGCTTCACGATGGGCGTGAGGAGTATTTCGTCCTTCAGCGCACGCGTGACATTCTTCGTCAGCGACTGCAGACGTGCGTAGTCGTCGGTAAACATCTCTGCCAACTCGACCTCGACCGTCATGTTGTCATTGTCGTTGTCCGTGGTGAGCGTAATGAGGTAGTTGCTTGCCAATTCGGGGAACGTCATGAGAATCTTCTCGATTTGAATGGGGAAGATGTTCACGCCGCGGAGCACCATCATGTCGTCGCTGCGGCCCTTCATGCGGTCGAGGCGGACATGGTTACGTCCGCAAGGACAAGTGCGGCCGAGCACACGAGTCAGGTCACGCGTGCGATACCTTATCAAAGGCATAGCCTCGCGCCTGAGCGTGGTCAGCACCAATTCGCCAATCTCCCCGTCGGGAACGGGCTCGAGGGTCTCGGGATCGACAATCTCGACGATGTAGTAGTCCTCCCAGAAGTGCAGACCGTTCTGCTCCTGGCACTCGAAGCCGACGCCCGGGCCACACATCTCGGACATGCCGAAGCTGTTGTAAGCCTTCACGCCAAACATCTTCTCAATCCTCTGACGCTGCTCCTCCGAGTGAGGCTCCGCGCCGATGGCGAACGTCTTCAGCTTCGTGTCTCTCCTCGGATCGACGCCTTGTTCCTGCATCACCTCGTAGAGGCGGGTCAGATAGGACGGGACCGCATGAATGGCAGTCGTGCCAAAATCCTTGATGAACTTAATCTGGCGAAGCGAGTTGCCTGCCGCCGCCGGCACTGTCAGCATGCCAAGTCGCTCGGCGCCATACTGGAAACCGAGCCCTCCGGTGAACATGCCGTAGCCTGACGAGTTTTGAAAAACGTCGTCGGGACGCAGGCCGACCATCCACAGATTACGTGCCACCTGGTTCGCCCACTCGTCGAGGTCGTTCTTTGTATGCAGGATGACGGTCGGGTTGCCTGTCGTGCCGCTGCTGGAATGCAGGCGAACGCAGTCGGTCAGGGGCACTGCGGCGAGCCCGAAAGGATAGGTGTCGCGCAAGTCTTGCTTGGTGGTGAAGGGAAGTTTGCGCACGTCTTCGGGCGACTTGATGTCCTCCGCCTTGATGCCCATCTCTTTGAACTTCTGAGCATAGAACGGCACGCCGGCACACCTATTGATGGTCTCTTGCAGACGCGCTGTCTGCAGTTTGCTTATTTCCTCTCGAGAGAGTGTCTCGTACTCGGGATGAAGATACGGGGAATTAACATCCATGATGATATGTTTTATGCCCATTGGGCGAGTGACTCCTCGGATATATAGGGAAGATTGTTTTCGACGATGGTCTTGCAAGCTAGTTCCGTATTGTCTGTACGGAAGACAAGGATTCCCTTTCCACCATAGAGGAAGGTATAGACGTAAGTGATGCTGATGCCAACCTTGCTGAAAAGTTCTACGACATCGGCAGCACAACCAGGCTTGTTGTCGAGTTCAAGCGCAAAGACATCCGAAACGGCAACGGCAATGCCAGCCTTCTTCAGTTCTTCGCAGGCACGCAGGGGTTCAGCACACACGATGCGCAGGATTCCATACTCGGCAGTATCGGCAATGGTGATGGCCACCAGTTGCACGTTGGCTTTCTTTAGCTGCTGGAGGACTTGAACCAAAGTTCCTGAGGTGTTCTCCAGAAAGACTGATAATTGATGGATAGTCATATCTTTTGTTGAGGGTTTAAAGTTTAGAGTTTGCGCTTGTCAATGATGTGAGCACTCTTGCCTTGGCTGCGCTCAAGTGTACCAGGAGCCTTCAACTGCACCTTGGCAGAGATGCTGAGAACACTCTTCAGTTTGGCCGCCAACCTCTTTTCCAGGTCATCGATAGCTGCTGGAGTATCGAAGGTAGCGGTAAAGTATTCTTGGCGAAGCTCTACCTGAACCTGAAGGGTATCGAGGTTGTTGACGCGATCCACAATAAGCATGTAACGCGGTGCGAACTCAGGCATACTGAGTACCACACTCTCCACCTGGGACGGGAAGACATTGATGCCGCGAATGATAAGCATGTCGTCACTACGGCCCTCGATGCGGCTCATGCGGATAGCAGTACGTCCGCAGTTACATTGACCAGTCATCAGCGAACAGAGGTCGCGTGTACGATAACGAAGCAACGGCATTCCTTCCTTCGTAAGAGTTGTGAAGACAAGTTCGCCAGACTGTCCGTTAGGCAGGGGTTCAAGGGTAACAGGATTGATGACTTCAGGGTAGAAGTGATCCTCGCAAATATGTGAGCCATGCTGCTCTTGGCATTCATAGCTGACACAAGGTCCCATAATCTCACTCAGACCATAGAGGTTGTAGCCCTTCAGCCCCAGACGCTCCTCAATCTCCTTACGCATGCTTTCCGTCCAAGGCTCTGCCCCAAAGGCTCCAGAACGCAGTTTAAGGTCCTCCTTCTTGATGCCCAGCTTATCCATCGTCTCCGCAAGATAAAGGGCGTAGGATGGTGTGCAAGCAATGCCGGTAATGCCCAAGTCGCGAATCAACTTCAGATGCTTTTCGGTGTTGCCTGTGCCTGCGGGGATTACAGATGCTCCCAGATGCTCTACACCATAGTGGGCACCCAAGCCGCCAGTGAACAGTCCGTAGCCGTATGCTACAGAGAAAATATCGTCACGCGTAATGCCGTAAGACGTCAAGCAGCGAGCCATACATTCGCTCCACACCCCAACATCCTTACGGGTATAGCCAACGATGGTGGGATTGCCCGTCGTGCCGCTGCTGGCATGGACTCGAATTATCTCGCTCTGAGGGGCGGCCTGCAAGCCAAAGGGATAGTTGTCACGCAAGTCCTTCTTGGTAGTGAAGGGCAGTTTCTTGATGTCCTCGATGGTTTGAATGTCATCGGGACGGATGTCCATCTCCTGCAACTTATTGCGATAGAAAGGGACATTGTGATAGACATACTCCACGATTTTATGGAGACGCTTGCCCTGCAAGGCACTCATCTCATCGCGGCTCATGCACTCTTTGTTAGGATTCCAAATCATGATGGAGTGTATTATTTGACGATTTACTATTTACAATTTGTGATTCACTGATTGTTTGCCTCGAATATCTGCATGCGTTCCTCCAGCTGACCATACTGATGGTCTTCTATGAAGGAAGTGCAGACACGCAGTCCTTCCTGATGTGAACCGGTGGTAATGAGGGAGATGGCCGACACACCATAGTACATTAGCTCACGAGCAAGTTCTCCACTCGTCATATTCTTGTAGCCGATGGTGAAATAGAAGCCATCAGCTACAGGACGATCCAAGTCGCGGTCATAGACCACATGGAAGCCATGACGCAAGAAGATATCTTTCAGCTTGCGAGCTCGCTCGCCATAAACTTTTACCTCGTCACGGAAACAATATTCGCCATCACAGGCTGCACGGAACATCTCTGCCAACGCATATTGTGCAGAATGACTAGTGCCACTGCTCAAAGCATAAAGCATACGAGTGGAGAAGACTAGGCCGAAAGGCAAGCCCTCATAGCGAGCGCTGAGGTCGGGGAAGTGGCGATGGAACAACTTGTCGCTGATGCACACCACTCCGATACGTTCACCGGCATACGAGAATGCCTTCGAGCCGCTGATAAGCAACATATAGTTATCAGTATAGCGAGCTACGGTTGGTTGATATGGAGGCTCAAACGGAACGCTCAAATCCTCGCGGAAGTCCATTGCGAAGTAGGCAAGGTCCTCCATTACGATTGCGTCATACTTCGTTGCCAACTCGCCGATAGTCTGCAGTTCACTCTCAGTAAGACATACCCATGAGGGATTGTTGGGATTAGAATAAACGATGGCGCAGATGTTCCCTTTTTTTAAATAGCTTTCGAGCTTTGCACGCAACTTGTCGCCACGATAGTCATAAACATCGAAAGTCTCATACTTCGCACCTTGTACCTGCAACTGCATCTTCTGGACAGGGAAGCCTGGATCAATGAACAACACGGTATCCTTCTCCTTGCAAGCCTGTGAGCAAGTAAGGAAAGAAGCGAATGTGCCCTGCATAGAGCCGCAAACGGGCACACAACCCTCCGCAGCAATGTCCACACCAATGAAAGCCTTCACAAAGCGCGAAGCCTGTTTCTTCAGTTCTGGATATCCCTGAATATCAGGGTAACTGTGAGCAATGCCGTCTTGAAGAGACTTAATCTGTGCCTTCACTCCCACCTCAGCGGCAGGTAGTCCGGGAATGCCCATCTCCATCTTGATGAACTCTACCCCACTCTCCATCTCTGCCATTGCAGCCACCTGCTTCACTTCGCGAATGGTAGCTTTGGCAAAGTCCTGAATACCCATTTGAGCTATCAGCCCATCAACGATTGATTTAGGTATAGGTGTCGTCTTCTTATTGTCTTGCATAAACACTATTGATTTGCTTGTACGCCGGCATCGAAGGCCTTGAGGTTAGCCTCGACCACCTGCTCTCCCTTACGGGCGAACACGGTAGCAATGGCCTGGCGGAGGCTTTCCACGGAGAGGATGCCGATGTAGGGAGCCGCCATGCCCAGCAGCACCATGTTAGCGCCCCTGGGGTTGCCGCAGTCCTTAGCCACCGTATCGATGTCGAGCTTGATGCTCGGCAGGGTGTCGAGCTCCGTCTGCAAGGCCGCCTCGTCGGGATAGTTGGGGATGTTGACGAAGGGCTTTGAGCTGGTGACAATCTTGCCGTCCTTGCTGAGATATGCCAGATAACGCATTGCCTCCATCGGCTCCATCGAGATGATGAGGTCGGCACCTGCCTCGGCAATGAGGTCGCTCCAGATGGGCTCCGTAGAGAGCCTCAGATTCGACTGCACGTCGCCGCCTCGCTGGCTCATGCCGTGCACCTCAGCCTGCTTGAGGAAAAGCCCTGCCTTCGTGGCGGCTTCGCCTATGATGGTTGCGATGGAGAGGATGCCTTGTCCTCCAACACCGCATAATATAATGTCTTTCTTCATGCCTATTGCTTCTTTTCTCTTGCATGTCTCGCGAAAGTTTGTATGCATTCCCTTCTCGGAATGATGACGGAGACACCTTTATACTCAATCTCTTCCTTGATGACGCGAGTTATCTCGGGCATGTTCTTAGGCAGAGGCACTACGACACGCACGTGTTCCGGCTCGACGCCAAGGCCGAGGCAGATGGCCTCGTACTTATTTGTGCCTGCAGAGTCCTGTCCGCCTGTCATGCCAGTAGTCAGGTTGTCGGAGATGACGACAGTGATGTTGGACTTGTCATTCACGGCATCGAGCAAGCCGGTCATGCCACTGTGGGTAAATGTCGAGTCGCCTATGATTGCAACAGCCGGGAAGAGTCCTGCATCGGCAGCGCCCTTCGCCATCGTAATGCTTGCTCCCATATCCACACACGACGAGAGGCTCTGGAAGGGAGGCAACGCGCCGAGCGTATAGCAGCCGATGTCGCCGAACACGCGATGCTCGGGATAGTCTGCCAACACTTGATTCAGGGCAGCATAGACGTCTCTGTGTCCGCAGCCCTGACACAACTGAGGCGGACGCGCAGCCATGTTCTTGGCAGGAGCAAACACAGCTCCTGTTGCCTTGCCTAATGCCTTTGCTACATTGTCAGGAGTAAGTTCGCCTGTCCGAGGAAGGTCGCCAGTCAAGCGTCCTTTCACGGGATAACCTGCGCCGAGCAAGCCCTTGACGAGTTCCTCTACGACGGGCTGTCCGTCCTCGATGACGAGAAGCTCGTCGCACTTTGCAGCCAAAGCCTTTATCTTCTCTTCGGGCAAAGGATATTGCGATATCTTGACGAGATTGGCATCACTGCCGAGGGCTTCCTTCACGTAGTTGTACGCGATGCCGCAAGCCAGGATGCCTGTCTTCGAGGCAGCTGCCTCTACCTTATTATATATGCTCTGCGCCGAAGCCTGCTTCATGGCATCCTGCTTCTCGAGGAGTGCCACGTACTTCTTCCTCGCGATTCCCGGCAGGAGCACCCACTGGTCTGTAGCAGGCGAAAGGGCTTTCTCGGCAATTGGTTCCGTGACCTCCACCGCTGCACGAGAGTGAGCCAGACGGGTCACGACACGCAGCACGATAGGCTCGCCAAGCTTCTCCGAGAGGTCGAAGCCGTAGGCCATCATGTCGTAAGCCTCTTGCTGATTGGAAGGCTCAAGGCAGGGAACGAGTGCGAACTTCGCATAGAAACGCGAATCTTGCTCGTTCTGCGAAGAGTGCATCGAAGGGTCGTCTGCCGCGAGGACAATGAGTCCGCCCTTCACGCCAGTAATGGCACTGTTCACAAAAGCGTCGGCACAAACATTCATGCCCACGTGCTTCATGCAAACAAGGGCACGCTTGCCGGCATACGACATACCGAGCGCCGCTTCCATCGCTGTCTTCTCATTGGTGCACCAACGTGAGTGGACACCACGTTCCTTAGCAAGAGGATGGTTCTGTATGTATTCGGTGATTTCCGTGCTGGGCGTCCCCGGGTAGGCATACACGCCGCTTAGTCCGGCGTTGATGGCACCGAGAGCAACAGCCTCATCACCTAAAAGGAGTTTCTTCATATTAAATTTTCTGAGTAATCTGAGTATTATGAATATTCCGAGACCTAAGCCCTGATGAGTTGCAAGAACTCCTCGCGCGTCTTGGCTTGATTGAATGCGCCGCAGAAGTCGCTGGTCGTCGTGATGCTTCCCTGCTTCTGTACACCTCGCATCTGCATGCACATATGCTGTGCCTCGACCACCACCATCACGCCCAAAGGCTTGAGGGCTTCCTGAATGCAGTCGCGAATCTGCTTCGTCATGCGTTCCTGTATCTGCAGGCGATGCGAGAAGCAATCCACGACGCGAGCAATCTTGCTCAAGCCCGTCACCTGTCCGTTGGGGATATATGCCACATGCACCTTGCCGTAGAAAGGCAGCATGTGATGCTCGCAGAGGGAATAGAAGTTGATGTCACGCACAATGACCATCTGCCTGTAATCCTCGTTGAACTTTGCCGAGTTGAGAATTGCCACCGGGTCTTGTTCATAGCCTTGCGTGAGGAAGGTCATTGCTCGAGCCACACGCTTGGGTGTCTTGACGAGCCCTTCGCGCTGAGCATCCTCGCCGAGGAGGTCGAGGATGGCACGGATATGTTCCGAGATTTGCTGCTGAGTTGGGGTGAGCTCGTGCTGATAATGTTCTTCCATGCTTTACAATCTTGTGTTAATCTTACTTTTCACGACGACAGCTTCCCTGAAGATACCCATCGCGCGAATCTGTCCGAGGACTTCCCTCGCCTCTTCGCGTGTGCGGAAATCACCGACTCGGCAGAGCCAATGTGGCGAGACGAAACTCACATAGACAGAGTGCTCCGGAAAGGAATTCCTGAAGCGCAAGCCAGCAGCCCGCGCCTCAGCTTTTCCTTTACGAGAGTTATCGCCGAAGTACACCTGGATACGATACCCGTTCATCTTCACTTTGGGACCAAGCGAGAGGCTGTCCGTTGTTGCAGTTTGCGTGGAGTCTTGCAAAGTACTGTCAACCTGCTTCTTCTGCGCAGGCTTCGAGACGATGCTCTTTGCTCCGTTTACGAGATCCGTGATGGCTTTCTCCTGATGCAGAATGATTCTTCCCACCGAGTCAGCAGCCTGCTGAATTTTGTCGGTGAAGGTCTGCTGGGCATTAAGCGTCATTGCGCTCAGCCAGATGGTAAGGGCAAAGATGTACTTCATAATTGTATTTACCATTTAATCATTTACCATTTTCCATTTATTCTTTTTACCATTTACAATTGTTGTGTCATGAGAATGACTCTCTCGTCGTGTCTGTCTGTAAATGGTAAATGGGTAAATCGTAAATGTTTTTACTTCCAAGCGTCGATGATGCCCTTGAAGTCCGGAGCCTTGAGGCTTGCGCCGCCAATCAGGCCGCCGTCGATGTCGGGCTTGCCGAAGAGTTCGGGAGCGTTGCTTGCCTTGCAAGAGCCGCCATAGAGGATTGTCGTATCGTCGGCAGCTTGTGCTCCATACACTTCGGCCACGCATTTGCGAATGTAGGCATGAATCTCCTCTGCCTGCTCTGCAGTAGCGGTCTTGCCTGTTCCGATGGCCCAGATGGGTTCGTAAGCAATCACGATGTTCTTCCATTGTTCGGCTGTGAGATGGAAGACGCTACCCTGGAGTTCTGCCTTGCAGACTGCTTCCTGCTGGTTGTTGTCGCGCTCCTGCTCGGTCTCGCCGATGCAGAAGATAACCTTCAGGCCGTTTGCAAGGGCGAGATCGACCTTCTCCTTAAGTATTTCGGGAGTCTCGTTGTAGTATTCGCGACGTTCGCTGTGGCCGAGGATAACGTACTCAGCGCCTGTGCTCTTTACCATTGCAGCACTGACTTCGCCTGTGTATGCGCCGCTTTCCTTGTTGGCGCAATTCTCTGCGCTGACGGCGATGACGCTGTCCTTCAGCAGTTCGCTAACAGTAGCGAGATGGATGAAGGGAGTGCCGATGATGACTTCACAGTTGGGCTTTTCAGCTGCCAGGGTGTTCTTCAGTTCAGTAGCGAGTGCTACACCTTCCTGCAGGGTCTTGTTCATTTTCCAGTTACCTGCTACGATTTTCTTTCTCATGAGTTTTAATTTTTAATTATTATTTGTTAATTCTTAATTCTTCTGGTGTTGGGAGGTCTGTGGAAGGCCATTTCCCCTCTACTTTGCCGTCGTGCAGGAGCATGAGGCCAGGGTTGGAGCGAATCATGGTCTTGAGCACGACTGCGTCTGCGTGGCAGAAGGGATATTCGGCGCCCGTCATCTCCACCCATTCGGCGATGGCTTCCTCTCCGCTCGACGTGAGACAGTAGAAGTCGCAGCCTGCCTCACGGCTGAAGTCGTAGAGCGAGAGCAGTTCGCCCATCACGCCGTCGTTGGCTTTCTCGAGGTAGGGAGCGACAAGCAGGAATGTGTAGCCCGGGTTGGAGAGTATCAGGTCGGTAAGGTCTTCGCCTGTCGTTGCGTCCTGAATAAAGAGGTCGCCCACTCCGGTTCGCTTCGACGCATCGACCTCGATGGTCTTTGAGTCGATGAAGGTCCAGGTGCTGTCGGGATAGTCTTCGAGCGCGAACTCCCGACGCTCGCCGTCCTTCTCCATGATGAATGTCGTAACGAACTGCCCATGACTCTGCTGGTCTTCGAACCATGCCGTGCGGATGTCGGCTCCAACGTGGTAGGGACGGAAGTCGACGACGGGCAGCCGCCAGAGGTTGTAGCTGGCGAAGAGCGCGGCAAAGACGAAGGCCGAGAGCGCCACGATCCATTCGTATTTCTTGCCGACGAGGTGCGGCATCAGCCTGTAGTGGTAGAGAGCGACGATGGAGAGGATGAGCAGGACGACGTTCTTGCCGAACGTTTGCCAATTGCTCAGGACGACGGCATCGCCGAAGCAACCGCAGTCGGAGACAGGGTTATTCAGGGCCAGGTAGAGCGTGAGGGGCGTCATGACGAGCATGAAACAGATGGCCGTGGAGAGCGTCAGGCGCCGACGTATGCCAAAGAGCAGATAGACGCCCATCAGGAACTCCACGATGGCGAGCACGCAGGCAAGCACCAGCGGCAGCCACTCGGGCATCATGCTGGTCAGGCCGAAGGCCGCGCCGTAGTCCTCTATCTTGTACTGAGTGCCGCGGGGGTCGATGAGCTTCACGCCGCCAGAAAAGAGGAACGTCAGGCTGAGCACGAGACGAACCACGTTCACCGAAACGGCTGCGAGTCTATGCTTGAGCGTCGTCACCGAAGGTCAACTTAATCAGGCCGAAGACGGCATAATTCAACATATCCATATAGTTGGCGTCAACGCCCTCGCTCACCAAGGTGTCGCCCTCGAGTAGTTCAATTTGCTTCGTACGGAAGACTTTCATGAGGATGAGGTCGGTGTAGCTGCTGATGCGCATGCCTCGCCAAGCCTCGTCATAGTCGTGATTCTTGCGGAGCATCAGTTGCAGAGCCTCGTTCGCATGCTTGTCGTAAGCCTCGACAGCCTCGTCAACAGTCATGTCGTCTGGCTTCTCGCTGAAACCTTTCTCGAGTTGAATGAGGCCGATGATAGCATAGTTCACGATGCCGATAAACTCTGGGCGTATGCCTTCGTCAACGAGCGAGACGCCTTTCGTCTCAATGCTGCGGATGCGGTTGGCTTTGATGTATATCTGGTCGGTGAGCGACGAGGGGCGTAGGATGCGCCAGGCAGCGCCGTAATCGTGCAGTTTCTTGACGAACAGAGCGCGGCACTCGGCCATCACCTTCTCGAACTGTTCTTGGGTATTCATTGACGCATTACTTAATTCGCGTGCAAATATACTACTTTATTTTCAAATACGAGGCAAGTTTCGCAGAAAAAAGTCTTATTAGGACTCATTTGGCTCGTGAGTCGAGGGCTTACGGCTTTACGGCACATACGCCAATCCCTGCCGCAGAAGAATCTGGGCGGAGAAGCGATGCAAATAATGATGAATGTGCACCGCTCCAAGGCGCCGTCGCCCAGTATTGTTCCAAAGATGCTGCAAGCACATGAAGTGTGGCTGACGGAATGTCACCTCTTTCAGCATCTTTTGTAACAGAAATTAGCTTGTTCCATTGCTCGACTCGGCAGGGTTAGTTGCTTGAATCATCATGATAATTCAATTGAATGTTCATGATGATTCAATTGAACCATCATGAACATTCAACGAACTCTCCTGCGATAAATTAACCAAACACAATGGCACAAAGACTCAAAGTATTAAACCCTGAGAAAAGACACAAAGGTTCTGGCCTTGGTTGGGCTTTGTGTCTTCAGTTACGGTGCAATACTACGTGTCTTTGTGTTCTATTAAAGTGCAAACCTTTTTAGCTCAGTTTATCACATCTGTTACTTTAGTTCTCACTTAGTCAGGACCTTGAGCTTGGCTCACTTTATCAAGACCTTGACTCTGTCGAGCTCTTTCACGCTCGGCATAGCTCAAACTAATTTGACTCTGCACTCACTTAACCAAGACCTTTCTTGTTGTTCCGTTGGAGTGGCGGATGATATTGATGCCCTTGACATACGTCGACCTTTGGTTCTGCGGAGTGCTTATTTGGCGGCCATGAATGTCATAGCGGGCAGTCTCAGCCGTTGCCTCTGATGCCTTGACTTCCTCGATGGCGTCTATTTCGTCTTGTGTCATACCAACAATTGTGCCGAAGCCGCTCCAGGGCGCTGTCGTCTGGTATTGTTCCAGAGATGCTGCAGGCACATGAAGTGTGGCAGACGAAATGGGACTATATATAAACGCATTAGAATATGTAGTGGGAATATCTTCTGCCAAGCAATAGACATCGGCCAATTTATAGCAGAAAGCAAAGGCAAAGTCATAGATGCTGGTCACAGTGCTGGGGAGAATGACGGAGGTCATTTCAGAACAATTATAGAGGGTTCCTCTGCTGATGCTGGTCAAACTTTCAGGGAAGGTAAAGGAAGTCAGACCACACGCACGAAAAGCATAATCGCCGATAGTGGTCACGCTTTCTGGGATAGAGATGGAAGTCAGTTGGCTGCAATAATAAAATGCCTCAGTTGCTATGCTGGTCACAGTGCCGGGAATGTAGGTTCTCTTGCAGCCTGCAACCAAAGAGTTCGTAGCAGTCTCTATGATTGCATTACAATTGTTGCGCGAATCATAGACATGGTTCCCTTCATCCACATTTACAGAGGTCAATTCATTACAAGCCGATAAAAGCCCTACACCAATGCTTGTCACGTTTTTGGGAATAGTTATGGTAGTCAGGCCGCAACCCCAGAAAGTATAGTCTCCGATACTGGTCACACCTTCTGGAATAGAAACGGATACCAGATTCGAGCATCTGCTAAAAGCATTGTTTCCGATGCTGGTCACACCACTTCCGATGGTGATGGAGGTCAGGTTGTAACACCCAGAGAAGGCCTCTTCGGCAATACCAGTCACACCGCTGGGAATTTCTGTATTCGCACAACCCGCAACCAAGGTGTTTGTAGCAGTTTCTATAATTGCGTTACAATTATTGCGCGAATCATAGATGGTGTTTCCTTCGTCCACAGTTATTGAGGACAGGGCATAGCAAAATGTGAAAGCACCTATGCTGATGCTGGTCACAGTGCTGGGGATGGTAATGGAGGTCAGGGCGAAACATTCAAAAAAAAGCACCATTGCAGATACTAATCATGCCTTCTGGAATAGTGATGGAGGTCAGACTTCTGCAACCAGAGAAGGCCTCTTCTCTGATGCTGGTCACGCTTCCAGGAATAGAGACGGAAGTCAACTTGTTGCAAATAAAGAAAGCACCTTCGCCGATGCTGGTCACAGGGTATGTCTTGCCGCCATGGTTTATCGACGGTGGTATTACGACTGAACCGGAATAAGAGTTGAAGTCATCGTCACGATAAGTCACGGTTGCCCCGTCTTCCGATATGTTGTAATAGATGCCGTCAACTTCGGCATCATAGGCGCTTGCCAACACGGGCAGCAGCGACACAAGAATGAGTAAAAGTTTACGAATCATAGCTATTTATATTTATTTACAATTAATACTGCCACAAAGATACGACTATCTAAGTAAAATACCAAACAAAATACAAAAAAATCTCTGCTGAACCGACAGGTCGACGATAGTCAACTGACAGGTCCTTTTCCTCATAGGGACGTATCCTTATATACGAACACGGATTGAACAGATGAAAAGGATATTGCAAAGGTGTTAAACAAACACAAAGATACAAAGAAACGAAGAGCACATCGGAACTGAATACACAAAGTTTGCCAAGGCCAGAACCTTTGTGTCTTTTCTCAAGGTTTATTACTTCGTGTCTTTGTGTTCCATTAAATTAATCCGTATTATCTGTTCAATCCGTTGTTCGAAAATATCTTCGTATCTTCATGTCTTTGTGTTCTATCATTTCTATTTCTGTTACCGATTTGTACAATTTTTCTTGTCTATTTGAAGAATTTGCACTACTTTTGCACTCGATTTCAGCACAAACAGAAGGATAACAGACAAAATAGCATCACAATGAGCAAGCCTTACACCACCGCCATACTCCTGCTGCACTGCCCCGACCAGCAGGGCATCATCTCGGAAGTAACGAAGTTCATCACGGACAACAAGGGCAACATCGTCTATCTGGACCAGTACGTCGATAAGATAGAAGGGATGTTCTTCATGCGCATAGAATGGGAGCTGGAAGGGTTCCTGATTCCACGCGACAAGCTCTACGACTACATCGACACGCTCTATTCGCAGCGCTACCAGATGAAGTTCAGCCTCTACTACAGCGACAAACGTCCGCGCATGGCTATCTTCGTCAGCAAGATGAGCCATTGCCTCTACGACATGCTGGCGAGATGGAAGGCTGGCGAGTTCGACTGCGAGATTCCCTGCATCATATCGAACCACGAGGACTTGCGCTATGTTGCCGACCAGTTCGGCATTCCCTTCTACGTCTGGAGCATCAACAAAGACCACTCGAACAAAGCCGAGGTGGAGGCTGCCGAGATGCAGCTGCTCAGGAAAGAGGACGTCTCGTTCATCGTCTTGGCACGCTACATGCAAATCATCAGCGACGAGATGATAGCAGCCTATCCGCACCACATCATCAACATCCACCACTCGTTCCTGCCCGCATTCATCGGCGCGAAACCTTACCATCAGGCTTACGAACGAGGCGTCAAAATCATTGGAGCAACCAGCCACTACGTAACTGCAGAACTCGATGCAGGTCCCATCATCGAACAGGACGTGGCAAGAATCACACACAAAGACACGCCGGAAAGCCTCGTACTGAAAGGCAAGGACCTGGAAAAGATTGTCCTCTCGCGTGCCGTCTCAAAACATATCCAGCGAAAGATTCTGACCTACAAGAACAAGACCGTCATCTTCAGCTGAACCACGAGGACACTTTGCAGCATTATAAAAACAACGGATTCCACGAATTAAACGGATTAACCATATAGACAAAATCCGTATAATCAGTGGAATCTGTTGTTATAAAATACTACCTTGTAATTTGGAGTGCCTTCTTTGTTCCGATATCTTCCGAAAACTTAATAGGCGAAGATGGGATACTTCTCCATGATGGCGTTGACCTCGCTGCGAACCTGAGCGATGACAGCCTCATCTTCAGGAGCATTCAGTACGCGTTCGATGAATTCTGCCACCTTGACCATGAGGTCTTCCTTCGCACCGCGAGTCGTGAGAGCTGGCGTGCCAAGACGGATTCCAGAAGTCTGGAAAGCACTGCGAGAGTCGAAGGGCACCATGTTCTTGTTGACGGTCAGGTCGGCTGCTACAAGAGCCTTCTCTGCCACCTTACCTGTCAGGTCGGGATACTTCGAGCGCAGATCAACCAGCATTGAGTGATTGTCCGTGCCGCCACTCACGATGTCGAAACCGCGCTTCATCAACTCGTCTGCAAGCACAGCAGCGTTCTTCTTCACCTGCTTTGCCCACTCCTTGAACTCGGGCTGCAGAGCCTCGCCGAAAGCCACAGCCTTAGCTGCGATAACGTGCTCCAGCGGACCGCCCTGAATGCCAGGAAAGACGGCGCTGTTCAAGAGAGCTGACATCTTCTTGATTTCGCCCTTCGGAGTCGTCTTGCCCCAAGGATTGTCGAAGTCTTTGCCCATGAGGATGATGCCGCCACGCGGACCACGAAGGGTCTTGTGCGTCGTGCTGGTCACGATGTGGGCATACTTCACGGGATTCTCGAGGAGACCAGCGGCGATGAGGCCGGCAGGGTGCGCCATGTCAATCATCAGGATAGCCCCCACCTTGTCGGCAATCTGACGCATACGGGCATAGTCCCACTCACGGCTGTATGCCGAACCGCCGCCGATGATGAGCTTGGGCTTGTGCTCAAGGGCAAGCTGCTCCATCTCATCGTAATCCACGCGTCCCGTCTCCTTCTTCAGGTTGTAGCCAACGGGCTTATAGATGATGCCGCTCGTGTTGACGAGAGAGCCGTGGCTGAGGTGACCGCCGTGGTCGAGATTGAGACCCATGAAGGTGTCGCCGGGATTGAGGCAAGCGAGGAACACGGCGGCGTTTGCCTGTGCTCCGGAATGAGGTTGCACATTGGCATATTCTGCGTCGAAGAGTTTGCAGATGCGGTCGATGGCAAGCTGCTCCACCTCGTCCACCACCTGACAACCGCCGTAATAGCGTTTGCCGGGATATCCCTCGGCATATTTATTGGTCAGGCACGAGCCCATAGCTGCCATGACTTGGTCACTCACATAATTCTCGGAGGCAATAAGCTCCATGCCTCTGCGTTGTCGCTGATTCTCCTTCTCAATGAGGGAAAAGATGATTGAATCCTGATTCATTTACGATTTGACAATTTACAATTTACAATTTATGTACAATTTAATCATTTGACTATTTATTTTCCCCCTAAAGGACGACGGAGGACTGAGGGCCTTATACGAGTTTCACATCCGAAAGGCTGATTTCCCTGTTGCAATAGTGGCATTGCAGTGTGCCCCTTTCCTTGCCAAGGAAGTGGAAGCGCGTCTGCATAGGCTCGTTGTTGGTGATGCACTTGTGATTGTCGCACTTGACGATGCCGATAAGCTCTTCGGGCATCTTGACCTCCTTCTTCTCGACGACCTCATAGCCACGGATGATGCTGAGGGTGACATTGGGCGCAACGACGGAAAGCTGGTTGATTTCGTCGTCGGAGAAAAACTTGTTGGCAATCTTGATGATGCTCTTGTGTCCCATCTTCTTGCTCTTGAGGTTGTAGCCGATGGTGACGGCAGAGCGCTCCTGCTCGAGGTGAAGCAGGCTGATTACTTCGAAGAGCTTGGCGGAAGGTATGTGGTCGATGACAGTGCCGTTCTCGAGGGCAGCCACCTGAAGTTCCTGTCGTTTCATGAGATGATGGTTTTGTCGTTGATAATGTCCTCGAGCGTAATGCCAAGGGTGTCGCAAAGAATGGCCTGACGTGCATAGAGGCCGTTGCGAGCCTGCTGGAAGTAGTAGGCGTAGGATGTGTCGTCGATGCTATACTCTATCTCGTTGACCCGAGGCAGGGGGTGAAGAATCTTCATGTTCGGCTTGGCCTTCGAAAGCATGGGAAGAGTCAAGAGGTAGCGGTCCTTGACGCGTTCGTACTCGTCAAGGTCGGTGAAACGCTCTCTTTGCACGCGCGTCATATATAATATGTCTGCCCCCGCAATCGTTTCGGCATCGAAGTCCTGATGCTCGACAAACTTGATGCCCTTCTCGCGGCAGTACATCTTATAGTACTCGGGCATGGCGAGTTCGTCGGGAGCAATGAAGTGGAATGTAGGGTTGAAGTGCCGCATCGCCGTCAGGAGGCTGTGAACCGTCCTGCCGTACTTGAGGTCGCCCACAAGGTAGATGTTCAGGTTCTCCAGCGTTCCCTGCGTCTGGTAGATGGTATAGAGGTCGAGCATCGTCTGGCTGGGGTGCTGATTTGCCCCGTCTCCAGCGTTGACAATGGGCACGGGCGACACCTCGCTGGCATACTGCGCAGCTCCTTCCAGGTAGTGTCGCATCACGATAATGTCGGCATAGTTGGACACCATCATGATTGTGTCCTTCAAGGTCTCTCCCTTTGTGCCGCTCGTCACCTTCGGGTCGGCAAAACCGATGACTTTCGCGCCAAGGCGATTTGCCGCAGTCGCAAAGCTGAGACGGGTGCGAGTGCTTGGCTCGAAGAACAACGTAGCGACAATCTTTCCCTCGAGAAGGCGGCGATTCGGGTGCTTCTCGAACTCTTGAGCCATACGAATGAGGTACTCTATCTTCTCTCGTGTATGGTAGGCTATGGTTACAAGGCTTCTTCTTTGCATAGCTTTACAGTTTTTCAGTTGCAAAGATACAAAATAATTCATAATTCGTAATTCATAATTCATAATAATTGCCACAAGAAGGAAAAATATAGAATTAGAATTGTGAATTATGAATTAAAGTCGTACCTTTGTAGTCTTAAAACTATGTTTTCGATGAGAAAGAAGGTTTTCCGCATCCTTTGGACGTGCTTCATATTGGGAGTCCTTGCCTTGGGCATCATCTTCAGTTGCATCTTTACAGGCGTCATCGGCTATATGCCCGACATTCAGCAACTGCAGAATCCCGTCAACAAGTTCGCCACGCAGGTCTTCTCTGCTGACGGCAAACAGCTCGGCACGTGGAGCTACAGCAGTGCCAACCGTGTCTTTGCCGACTTCAACGAACTGCCTCCGGCACTGGTGCAAGCACTCATCGCGACAGAGGACGTGCGCTTCTACGAGCACAGCGGCATCGATTTCATGGCCTTGATGCGTGCCGTCGTGAAACGCGGTGTGCTCGGCCAGAAGAGTGCAGGCGGCGGAAGCACCATCACACAACAGCTCGCGAAGCAGCTTTACTCCGAGAAAGCAGCATCGACGATGGAGCGTGTCCTGCAAAAGCCAATCGAGTGGGTTATTGCACTAAAGCTGGAGCGATTCTATACGAAGGAGGAGATAATTGTCATGTACTTCAACTATTTCGACTTCCTTCACAACGCCGTGGGCATTAAGACGGCTGCCCAAACATACTTCAGCAAGGAACCCGCAGCGCTCGACACATGTCAATGCGCTTTGCTTGTCGGCATGTGCAAGAACCCAAGTTACTTCAATCCCGTGCGTCGCCCGGAACGTTGCATCGACCGTCGCAATACGGTGCTGATGCAGATGGAAAAAGCCGGATTCCTTACCGAAGAGCAGCGCGAAGAGTTGCGCGAACGACCGCTCGGGCTCAACTTCCATCGTGTCAGCCACAAGGAGGGGCATGCCACCTATCTGCGCGACTACCTCCGACAGATTCTGATGGCAAAGAAGCCTGTACGAAGCGACTATGCATCGTGGCAACACCAGAAGTACTACGAGGACTCGCTGGCTTGGGAGCAAGACCCCATCTACGGTTGGTGCAACAAGAACTACAATCGGGAGGGGCGTCCCTACAATATCTACACAGACGGCCTGAAGGTCTATACGACCATCGACAGCCGCATGCAGGAGTATGCCGAGCAAGCTGTGGACAAGCACGTCACCGGCGAATTGCAGCCGCTCTTCGACAAGGAACAGCGCGGCAACCGCAATGCGCCATATGCCTCTGCCATTTCTTCCGACAAGGCTAAGGCAGACCTTGCCCGAGCGAAGCGTCAGAGCCCGCGCTACACTGAGATGAAGAAAGCCGGACACACCGACGAGGAAATAGAAAAGGCCTTCAATACGCCTATTGAGATGGTTGTCTACACGACGAAGGGCGACAAGGATACCGTGATGACTCCGCTCGACAGCATACGCTACTACAAGTCCTTCCTGCGGACGGGCTTCATGTGCATGGACTCCGAGACGGGTCACGTGAAGGCTTACGTGGGCGGCGTCGACTACAATCACTTCCAGTATGACATGTGTACGCTCGGCAAGAACCAAGTCGGTTCTACCATCAAGCCTTACCTCTATTCCTTGGCTATGGAGAGCGGATGGTCGCCCTGCGATGTCGCTCCGAACGAGCAACGCACCTATTACGTCCCGGGAAGCGGCAATTGGACGCCGCGCAACGGCAGCCGCGCTCGCTATGGCGAGATGGTGACGCTGAAGTGGGGGTTGGCAACGAGTAACAACTGGATATCCGCTTATCTGCTGAGCCAGCTAAGTCCCGACCTGTTCGTCAAGCTTTTGCACGACTTTGGCATACTGAATCAGGACATCCACGCTTCCCTCTCCCTCTGCCTCGGTCCGTGCGACATCTCGCTTGCCGAGATGGTCGGAGCGTATTCCGCTTTCCCGCAAAAAGGCGTACGTCGCAATCCGCTCTACGTGACGCGCATCGAGGACGGCGACGGAAACGTGCTGGCACAGTTCCAGTCGAGAGTGAAGGAGGTGATATCCGAAGAGTCGGCCTACAAGATGATTATCATGATGAAGGGCGTCATCGACAGCGGCACCGGACAGCGAATGCGCAACCGCTACCACATCACGGCGCCGATGGCGGGCAAGACGGGAACGACCAACGACAACAGCGACGGCTGGTTCGTAGGCTATACGCCACGGCTTTGCTACGGCGCATGGGTTGGCGGTGACGAGCACGACATCCATTTTGCCAGCATGGCATACGGCCAGGGCGCTAACTCGGCACTGCCCATCGCTGCCTATTTCCTCCAGAAAGTCTATGCCGACAACCGTCTCGGCTACACTCAGTCGGAAGACTTCGACATTCCCTCCGGCTTTGATCCCTGCGGATACACATTAGGCGGGGACGACGAGAGCGAAGAAGAGGTAGAGGAAGAAAGCGGCTTCGACATCGGGGATCTTTTTGAATAAATCGCAGTTCTTCTTGGATAAGCAGGGCCGACCAGGTTCTTGACCTTGACAGGCAATAATTTGCAAAAATAGTGTTGTTTTATGTCATTAGAGTGTAATTCTCTTGATATAAATCAACAAAAATAGTATTTTGATGCAAATTATACCCCTTTCCCTTGCAGGATGAATAAATTGTCGTACCTTTGCAGTGCAAAAAGGAAGTAAAACTATCCAACATGTCATAATTAGATAGTTTGAAATCTCAGGTAGAAGATTTGTTTGAAGGTTAATAATAGTTGTTAGTTTTAGTTTTTGGAGAAGCAATCCGTGAGGACCGCTTCTTTTTTTTTCTCCCTACGGGAGCCCCCGAGCCAGCGGAGCACAGCATGCGGAAAGCACTTTATTGACTAAAATGGCACACGCCGACGAAAAACGCAGCGCGACATGATGGCAAACATCACGTGGGTAAAATCAAATTATCACGTGTAATATTTCAAATATCACGTGGGTAAAATGAATTTATCACGTGGGTAAAATGAATTTATCACGTGCGATGTTTGCAGACACAACGCGGAACATTTGCAAATGGAAAAGGAAATCCCCTGCTGGCAAGCGTTTCACCTGCCGGCAGGGGATTGGCGTCGAGCCGGAAGCAACCCAGCCTGACCGTATTATGAAAAGCAATTACTCTTCTGCTTCAGCGTCGTCGACAACCGGTTCCTCCTCTTCAGGGAAGACGGGAACATAGTTCCTGACGTTATACATACGCAGCATAGCCTCCGAGGGGTTCATGTCGTCGTATGTTGCATTGTACCTTGGCGGAGTGTAGCCACCCAGATTCTCCTTCTTGTATTGCGCCATTTGTGCGCCGGGGAAGACAAAGCGGAAGTCAATCAACCTCAGCTTCTGGTGGTCATTAGGAATCTTCAGTTTACCGTCGGTACGGTTGCTGACAGAAGATCCGGCAGGTTCGTTACCCCAAGGATTACGCATCACGAAGAGACAGTCGTCTGCATCGGTAGCCTTCATCACCGTGAAGGCATGACCTGTGACGCTCTCCAATTCACCCATCATGACACCGCTCTCGTGGAAACCACCCACGCAAATCATGCCGTTGTCCAGAGCGTACTCAGCCACCATCGGGTATTCGGCATTGTAGAGCCTGTCGCCCCAATCGAAGCTGAAGCTGTCGCCATTGCCCGTAAAGGGAGGAGCAGCGTGCTCAGTACCGATGCCCCCAATCTTGTTGCAATGGAAGCATGACTCCCACTTCATGAGCGCCTTTTCCAGAATCGTTGCCCAGTCATACTTGCTGTTCTTACCGGCAACCTGGAAGATGTCGCCCGAACTGTTTGCGAACACCTTGTTATCGACGACAACGTCAACAGGGTTACCCTTCGGATCGAACATATGCACAGTATAATTATTGCCGTCCTTCTCGATGATGGACTTAATCCACATGGGGTAGTTATAAGCAAATGAAGCCAAGACAGCGCACATGCAGCAATTGCCGATACCGTGCTGGTTGACGTCGGCAGGCGAGGGAGAAGAGGTCATGGGATACAGGGTAATCGTCGCCGCACGCCACGTTCTGTTACTGCCACTTATCTCGAGCCAATTTTCGTCAGGCTGGTTGTCGGGATTCGCAAGCCACGCCTTATCATCATCAGTAGCGGCACGGTAACTTTCGAAGTGTTTGCCCATAGGAGTAGAGTTAGAATGTGACGAACCTCCCTTGATGTCTGCGTTCCACACATCCTCTCCCGTTGCGTACTGCTGACGGCTGAGATAATTGCTGCTGGAGGGTTTCGTGGCAGCTATCGCAGCGGCCTTCGTCTTATAGAAATAATACTTTGTGGTGCCATTCTGAAGCACGAGAACCTCGCCATCATTAGCGTATATTACGTAGGTAGTTGCCGCCGAGCCACCATTCAGATGAGCTTTTATTGCCGTGCCTGGCACGGGACCAGCCTCATCGTATTCAAGCGTATAGACAGATTCGGAGTATTTCTTCATCCATCGCATCCTGCTGGCAGTGAAGACAAGCATCTCCTCGCCATTGGAGTTGGATGTGCTACTACTCGCGACCTTCCAGCCAAGATACCAGATTCCGTCAATCTCGTTTTCTCCTGCACTCTGCACAATCTCCATGTAATTGATGTTGTCCAAAGTGATGGTGCTCATCGTTCTGTCCTTGTGAATGATGTCCAGTCGTTGCTGAGCCGATGCGACTGAGCAGATAGCCAGCATCAGAATTGCTGAGCTAAAGAGTCGTTTTGCATTCATTGTTGTTAAATTTGGGTTAATTCTGCTGCAAATATAGTATAATTCTTAACACGACAAACAAAATTCAACAATTATTTTTAACTTTTTTCAGAATGTCGTTGTCGGACGGCTTCAAAGAGAAGAATGGCGGCGCTAACTGAGACGTTTAATGAGTCCAAACGACCCAACATCGGTATGCGGATGTGTGCATCGGCAGCCTGACGCCACTGATCGGTCAATCCTGTTGCTTCTGTTCCCATCACAATCGCGGTTGGACCGGTCATCGGAGTATTGTAGTAAAGACTGGAATCCTGTAGTTGTGCCGTCAGTATTTGGATGCCTTTTGCCTTGAGAAAGGTGATGCATTCTTCTGTGCTGCATGCCACGCATGGAACCGTGAAGAGTGCTCCGACAGCAGAGCGTATGAGATTGGGATTGTAGAGGTCTGTGAGTGGGTCGCACACGATGACAGCATCGGCTCCGGCTGCATCAGCGCTTCGCAGGACTGCTCCGAGGTTGCCGGGCTTTTCTACGCTTTCGAGCACTACGATGAGAGGTGAGGCGGATAGTCTCAAGTCGTCGAGCGAAGTCTTCCTAACCTCCACGACAGCCACAACGCCCTCAGTTCCGCCCCGATAGGCGATGCGCTCATAGACGTTGCGAGCAACGGGAACGACCTCCACATCCTGTCCGAGAGAGAGCGGAGACTCGTTCAGTTCCTCGCAGACAAAGGCGGTTCGGAGGCGAAAGCCTGCAGAGAGGCAATGCTCCACTTCGCGACGTCCTTCCACAACAAACAAGCCGTCTGCCTTCCTCTGTGCCGACTTCTGCTGGAGCAGCAGCAGATGCTTGATGCGAGGGTTCTGAGTACTTGTTATCACCTTTTTACTTTTTCACCTTTTTCTACCTTACTTCGTTCTTCCGGTGTATGCGTCGATGCCCGAGGTGTCGATTGTCTGCGAGAAGAACTTGTTGGCTGCCTCGTTCATGGCACCGTTCCAAGGCTGCGAGCCGTTGACCTGCACCACCCACAACTTGAGTTGTTTCTTGTGCCAATTGACCATGCAGTTCGTTCCCCACGCGCCGCCATGTCCGAACCACTCATTCTCGCCATCCTTCTTCGGAGCGTTCAGTCCCAAAGAATAGCCGCCGAGATTGTCGGGGCGAGTAGTGACAGCAAGTATCGACTTGACCGTCTCTTCCTTGAGAATGCGGACGCCATTGTCGCCGACGCCAAGGTTCATGAGCATCTTATAGAATTTCAGCTGGTCATTCGCCGTCGTCCAGAGGCCTGCGCCTGCCGAGGCGAAGACATGGCCGTCGTTGTACGGACGCTGCTCCCAGCCGTTCTCGAGGCGATATACTGCCTTTTGGCCTGCCTTCACGTCGTACATCTCTATCTGTTTCTTCAGCTGTTTGTCGGTGGGCCAGAACCATGTAGACTTCATCCCGAGCGGGTCGAGCACTTCCTTCTTGAGGTAATTCTCCCACTTCATGCCCGTCACGACCTCTACGATGGCTGCGCCGATGTCGATGCCTGTGTTGGAGTACTGGTCTTTTGTGCCTGGTTCGAACGAAATGGGCGAACCTGCTGCGATGGAAGCAACTTGCCTAAGGGGAGCACCGCCCGACCAGCCGCCGCCTCGCACGTCATTCCGCTTCGCACTGCACTCGAAGGGGAAACCGCCGGTATGGTTAAGCACCATGCGAACCGTGAGCACGTTCTTGGCCTTGTGAAGCGTGCGGACGCCGTCCTTGTCGCTATCCTGCACCCAAAGCTCGTTGAACTCCGGCAGATACTTCGACACGGGGTCGTCGAGCGAAATTTTGCCTTCTTCGACCAATTTCGCGATTGTCACACCGCAGAAGCCCTTTGTCTGAGAGCATTGCATGAATACATTATCCAGACGGATCGGGCGTTTCTGCTCGACATTAGCATAGCCGATGCAGCAAGTCTCCTGCACGCCATTGTTGTAGAAAATGCTGATTGCGCCAGGCAATTCGCCGCGGTCAAAGTAAGGTTGAAGTGCCTCTTTGGCAAACGTCGTCTTCGAATCAATGACTTTCTTCTGGCCGCTTGCACTCACGCAACACATGACCAGCAAAAGGAAAAACAGTTTTTTCATAATGTTTATAATGGTTGTAGGTTATAGTTTATAGGTTAATGAAGTCTTCCGACTGCAAAGATACAACTTTTCTTTGAAATATTGTCTGTTCCCTGCCGAAAAAACCACATTATATATTTGTAAGGGCACAAAGGAGATTATTGCCGTCCGAGGGAAGGCCGGAGGCTTTACTTTTCCTGCGCTGAATCTCTTCGGGGAGAGGATGCACATAGATCCTGAACTACGGGCAGACGGGGCGCACAGTGAACCCGTAGGAACGGTAGGTGTAGTACCAGCCCCACCAGCCTGTGTTGAAGTTGAAGGACAGGCTGTACCCGTTGCAGCTGTCGCTCTGGAGTGAGCGTGACAAGTAGTAGCCGTCGCTGCCGGTGTAGTAGGGGCCGTCGAGCTGGCGGCGGCCGGCGGCGGGGAGGAAGATTGAGTTGCCGTTAGGACCGGTCACTAAAGTACCGTTCACGCTGTCTTGCGTCGTCCTCTCACAGGTGCAGTTGTTATGTAGCTCTGACACTTGTTCAAGCGTCGGCATTCGCCAGCTGCCGCCCCAGTTCACGGCGGCGACATCGTCCTCGGGGTCGAGCTCCGTCTTGCTATCAGTAAAGCCATTGTAGCCGACATAGCTAGAAATGCAATACTTCGTTATCGTGTCGTACGAGCCGTTGCACCACTTGTATGTGCTCCAGTCATAGTAGTCCTTCGACTCTGTCTCGCCCCAGGCGAAATAGTCGCCGTATTCCTCAGGGCTGTTGGCGCCGACGTTGCACGTCGCCCACTTCGTGCCAGAAGGCAAACCGAGGTCAACCCACTCGTGACTATCATCAATTGGCTCACTGTCAGTGAAAATAACTTCCTCGATTTCAGACACATTGAACTCTGTAGTCTGATTACCTGTCATGCGCACTATCATCTTCTGTGCCCACGCCGTCTGCAAGCCTGCCATCATGAAAAGCATGGCAGCAAAAAAGGTTTTAAGTTTCATGTTGTCTATAATTATATTTAACATTGTCGTTGCACACATTTTACCTTTTTGCACATTCTTGCCACAAAGTTAGAAAGAAATGACGAAACCGCCAAATGATTGCAGAAAAAGTAACATAATTACCCGCAATCGTACCACCAAGAGAACGCCACAAAGGAGCAGAAAGCTTTCAAGTTTAAAGAGCATACTGAGTTTGCTCTGTACACTCCGAGGTTCACCTCGTCAGGTCATCTCTTTCAACATCTTTTGGAACCGAAGGGCGCAGGTCCTTTTGCCCGACTTGGCAGGGTGAGTCGTCTGAATCATCATGATGGTTCAATTGAACGTTCATGATGATTCAATTGAACCATCATGAACGTTCAAACAACTATGCAGGGTTGATTTAACCAAACACACAGATGAGAAGACACGAAGAACACATGATGGACTGTAAGTATCCATTCATTATTCGACGAGTTCACGTAATATTAAGAAATAAAGCCCTCGCGAGGGTGAAATCCCCGCAAGGGCGAAACGTTAGTGGAGCTGGAGGGGATTGCTCCGGCTTGCCGCTTGAGTGAAACGAAAGTCCGGCTTTGCCGCCTGAGCATCTGCTGAAAGCAGAGCGCAAGAAGCTTTAGCTCGACAAAAGTCAACCCTCGCGAGGGTGAAATCCTCGGAGGGCGAAACGTTAGTGGAGCTGGAGGGGATTGAACCCTCGTCCAAACAGGGACGTCCTGTGCTTTCTACACGCTTATTCCAGCCTTCGTTTTCGAGCGCCGGCAAGACCTGGACCACCAACCGTCGCCTTAGTTTCTAAGAGCTTCGCCACGGGATAGAAACGTCTCCCACGGCTAATTCCGATTTTTTAGCACCGCTGTATCAAACGCTTCGGAACAACAGCTTTTGAGCGATGTCTCGTCTCAGCACCTGGTGCCGAGATAAGGCCAGTAGTCTACTGTGCTTCGACTAGGCAGCGAGAGCGTAGTTGTTTGCGCCAATTAAATTGTCGGAAGTCAGAGATTATAGAGAGGGACAACCAGCTCTCTGCGTGCTTACACAACACCTCGACCTGCTGTCAAATCCAGTCAGCCCCAGTATGATGCATTTCGAAACGGGCAGCAAAGGTACGACAAATAATTAATAATTGAAAATTAAAAATTAAAAATTATCTGTTCTATGCTGCGAAACATATAAAAGGCGCAGGCACGAAGCCATTCTCCTCTTACTTTTCGGGCACTTGCGGGAAGGTGAGCTTGGCCTTGTCGATGGCAGGTTGCTTGTCTGCAACTGCCTTCATGGTGACGGAATTGCCGGCAGTCCAGGGGCTGTAGGTCACCTTGCCGTCGCAAACGATACCGATGCGAAGGGTGCGCGGCTTTTCAGCATTCTTGCCGTCCACTTTGTGAAGACTCACCGTCACCTTCTTGCCTACCGTGACAGCCCGCAACCGATACTCCGCGAAACCGCCCAGACGATAGTCAAAGCCGTCGCCCGCATCTTCATAGAGGCGCCCTTCTGCCCTGCCCTCGCTGTCGGGATTGACGAGAAGCGTGAGGCTGTCGGTCTTCATCTCAACAGTGTTCTGGTAGAGATTAGCCATCGGGATGACAGAGCCGGGACGCTGAGCCAGGTAAGGCTGGTAGCCGTCGTCCTTGTTCTCGAGCGGCAGGATGTCCCAATCGCCACTTGGCAAGTTGGCATCACCTGCCCATCGAGGTATCACAATTAAGTCGCTGCCAAGCATAAACGCCTTCTGCTCAGCACGAAGACTCTTGTCCCGAGCATCGGCCATGAACACCGGACGCATCACTGGCATGCCGTTACGGCTGGCCTCTTGGAACAGTGTGTAGACGTATGGCATGAGGCGATATCGGCGATTGATAGCGGTGCGACAGACATCGAGGCACTCCTGGTCGAACGCCCAGGGCTCTTGCGCACGGCCGCCATCAATGCAATGGTTGCGAACGAAGGGAAAATAAACACCTACCGCAGTCCAGTTGGCTACCAGTTTCGCATTGCTGTCGCCGCAGAAGCCACCTATGTCAGGACCATTGAAGGGCTGTCCGCTCAGGCCGAGCGTAATGGACATCGGGATGGAAGCCATGAACTGCTCCCAGTTCGAATAGTTGTCGCCCGTCCAAGTCGCCGCATAGCGATGTCCGCCAAGGAAGTTGCTTCGGCTCAACACGAAGGGGCGCTTCGTCGGATTCGCCAAGAGAAGACCCTGACGACTGGCGCGTACCATGTTCAATCCATAGATGTTATGATAACGCAGATGCACGTCTGGTCGCAAGCCGTCGCCGCCATCGTGCATGTTCATGACTGGCATCGACGAACGCGGACCGCCGAAGACAGCAGGCTCGTTCATGTCATTCCAAATGCCGTCGACACCCTGTGCCATAAAGGATGGGTAGAGTGTGCTCCACCAGGAACGCACCTCGGGACGCGTGAAGTCGGGGAAATGACAGTCACCAGGCCAGACTTGACCGACGTAGGGATTGCCCTCTTCGTCGCGCACCTCGTAGCCGTTCGCCATGAGTTGGTCGTCCACCCAATAACCTTTCTGTGCCTTGACGCCCGGATCAATCATATAGACGCTCTTGAAGTTCTTGCTGTGCAGATAGTCATTGAGCGCCTTGGGTTGCGAGAACTCCTGCGGATGGAAAGTAAATATCTTGTATTGATCCATATAATGGATGTCCATCCAGATGACGTCGCTGGGTATCTTGTGGTAGCGCAGCGTGTCGGCAATCTCCTTGACGCGCGTGTCGGGATGATAGCTGTAACGGCATTGCTGGTAGCCAAGCGACCAGAGCGGCGGCATTTCCATCGTGCCGGTAAGGTTCACGAGCTCCTGCATGACTTCCTGCGGAGAGTTCTTCTCGATGATGACCATGCGGAAAGCTGGTCCCATGCTACGGAATACAACCTCTGTATCGGTAGTCATCCATGCCTGCCAGGTGTTGTCCGCAATGATGCCAAAACTGGTTCCGTCACTTCGCAGGCCAAGTATCCAAGGGTGACTCTGGTAGAGATGTGTGCCGTCGTCCACGCCGTAGCAAGGGGTATCGACGTTCCAAAACTCAATAGTCTTGCCGTTGCGACGCAAAGGTCCCCACACCTCGCCGCCTCCGTAGAGGTCTGCATCTGCGTCAACCTTAATGCGAACAACACTCTTGCCCTCTTCCGTGGAGTAGATCGGGCGAAGTTTCCACGACGAATTGACTGCGCCCTGAGGAGCCAACTCACGAATGAAGATGGGCGAAGGGCTGTGGGCTGAAGCATCATACTGCGCAGGATAGAAGACTGCAACGTCTGCCGACGCCATATAACTCTGCTGTGCTTGAAGTGTCAGGCAACATGCTGCACTCGCCACAAAGGCGAGGAATTTGATTCTTTTCAACATATAGAGTATTCCTTTATTATTATTCTTTCTCTACTCTACTGCAATCTTCCAGGTCGTGCCCTGCCGTCCGTCCGTAGCAGACAGGATGTATATGCCCGAAGAGGGAACCGTGAGGGTGACGTCAGTGCCAGATGTCGCCATGACCTGCGTGCCATCAATCGAGAAGAGTCTGACAGCCATCGGTGTCTCAGCATGGAATGATATTTGGCGACCGCTGATGTCGATGTCGGCATCTGCCTCTGGCATCACTTGTATGCCGTCGGGCAACTCCGCTCCCAGGAACTCGCCTTTGATGGTTTCCTCAAAAACGTTGACTGATATGCGATAGTATCCGTCGCTTCGTATCACCCACTTATAGTCCTCCGAACCATTGTACCAAACCTGCTTGGCAGTGAGGATGGACGCATCTTGCGTGAAAGGATGCAAGACTTTGGGGCTCCAACCGTACTGCCCATTAATCTTAAATCGCTTGGGCTCCTGGTTGTAAGTGTAGGTCTTCAACAGTCCGGTCCACTCAAAGACATTAGGATCTTCCCAATTCTGCTCCATTTGTTTGCCTGCGGTTATCTGCCAGTGACCTTCCTGACCTGAGATACCTTTGCCTTGCTCGTCTTCTACACAGCCGCCGCAAAGCCATGCCTCGTACCACCTGACGAAGAGTTCGCCCGTGAGCTGCTTGTTGGCAGGATCGACGGTAAAGCGGTAGTTGTCTGCTTCGAAGAGAACCGACCACTCGGCTCCCACGCTGTCCGACTGGACGACATAGTCTGCCTTGTCGGACACGATGTTCGTGTCCACCAGTTTCGGCGCATAGTATCGTGTTCCGCTTGTTGTCGAACTGGTCGTCGTGACATAGAGGTCGCCCGGGAGCAGCTTGCCATGATACTTGAAGGTATAGCGGTTGGTGGTGCTCGTCGAAAAGCGCGTCAGTTGTTGGACGCCGCCTGGAACGGCAGAACCGCGAATGTAAAGGCGTGTCTGCGCATGCATCCCGAGGAAGGGAAGCAGGGAAAGGAGGATATATAAGAATGTACGTTTCATCGTTTTATGCTATTTCGCTAAGTGGAACATTGATGGTGATAGGCTGAGAGAGGTTGCTTGTATTGACGACGACGGTAAGGGTGCCAGTCTCCTCGTCGTATGTGACATCCGAATCCGCCACAGTCACTCCGTTGACGGTGATGCCTTCGCGAATGTAGGTGGCAGGTGTCCCGAGGAACTCTACCGTCCACTTACGTTCGATGGGCATGCCTTCGAAGGAGCCGCTGCGACGTCCGATTGTCAGCGACACATTGCTGTCTGTCCTGTTTTGTACAAAGTCAATCATTGTCCACGCACCTTCCTTGTACTCCTGACCCTCGCCGCGGTCCTCATAGAGTTTGCCCGAACCGTTAGCTCCGGGCACTACCTTGAGGATAATTTCCCCGGGATCGCCGACGACGGTACGGCGTACGGGATAGAACGGAATGACGCTGCCTGCACGATAGAACACAGGGAACTCGTCGAGGGTGTACACGCTGTAGAACGACTGACTGCCGTTCAGGAGCCGGGAACGCGTCACGTCCCACCATTTTCCTGCGGGGAACCATATCGTCCTGCCACTATAGCCGTTCTTCTGAGGCGTGTAGATTGGAGCGACAAGCATGTCGTTTCCGAACATGTACTCGTCCTCGAAGATATAGGCATTGCCGTCTTCCGGGTAATCATAGTACAGAGGGCGATTCATTCCGATGCCCGTGTCGTACGTTTCACGCGCGGCGGTATAAAGATAGGGGAACAGTTTGTAGCGCAGGCGTACTGCCTCGCGGAGCTGAGTGAAGTTGCTGTATTTCCAGATGCGGCGCTCGAGTTTGCTGTCGTTCGTGGCATGCGTACGGAAGATTGGCGTGTAGGCACCGAACTGCAGCCAGCGCAGGAGGAGTTCCGGATCGTTGTTGCCGCCCTGATGTCCCCCGAGGTCATGTCCCCAATAGGCATAGAGGACGTTGCTCGCATTACTTGTAAAGAAGATTTCATACCCGAGCATCGACCATGCGGCCCATGCGTCGCCGGAGAAGCAGATGGGGTATCTGTGCGAACCAAGGCCGCCCCAACGGTGATAGATGACTGGCCTGAGGTCCGGCCTGTTCTTTTGCATGTCCTCGAAGAACGTGTGGTTGCACCAGAATGTTTCCCCCAGCGTTTCCGAGCCTTCTGCCGGCGTGTAGCTCTTCTCCTGCCCGTGTTTGCCTACGGTGAGGGCTTGCTGCCAGTCCAACCACCAGAAGTCGACGCCTTCTCGCTCGTGAGGTCGGATGACACAACTGAAGAGGGCTTTCATGTAGTCATAGTCCTCGACCTTCCACTTCAGGGTTTGCCTCGTCCTATCTTTCAAGGCGTTTGCCATTGCCGTATAGTAGTCCTCGTGAGTTCCTACGCCATCGGAAGGGTGCAGGTTGAGTGCGGTCTTCAGGCCATGCTTGTGCAGGGAGTCGATAAGAGCAGTCGGTTGTGGGATACGGCTCTTGTTCCAGCTCCATCCTGTCCAGCCGCTTTTGTGCCAGTCCATGTCCATGATGAGCACATCCATCGGGATGTCGTGACTCTCCACATCGCTGACGATTTGCAGGAACTCTGCTTGCGTGTAAGCCCAATAGCGGCTGTACCAGTACCCAAGGATGTACTTCGGGGGCAAAGGTACGCGTCCGCCGACCTTTGTATAGTCCTGCAGACACTTCTTATACTCGTGACCGTAGCCGAGGAAATACCAGTCGATGGCCGTCGAATCGATTTGCGTTGCCCACCACGTAATGCCATCTTCCTTTGGTTCGAGTGCATAAGAGGAACTTCCATCGCCCCTAAGTGTCGATGGACTCTCGTCGATGATGCTCCATCCGGCACGGGAGAGGAGGCCTTTCTCCAGGTTGCTCCGCTTGTTGTCGCCCCATGCCTGGTCGAGGGTGCGGCAGGTGCCGAGCAGGTTCAGCTTGTCGTCCTTGCCGGGATACCAGGTGACGTTTCTTCCGTTCAGCTGGAATGTGACCATCAGATTGTCGGGCTTCTTGTCTGCTTCGCTGAAGGCACTGCCCTCCTTATAGCGGAGAGTGAGGTCTTGCGTGCGGATGTAGAGGTAGCCGTCGCTTGTCTCGGTTGTATACTCGGGCACGGGCAGCCGCCGGTTGACGATGCTGAATGTGGCCCTGTCCTCAAACAGGGCAGCATCGCTGTACTGGATGCGAATCATCTGGCTCGTGAGAACCGTGAATCGGGCATTGCCCGAAATGACTACCGCTGCAGGGTCTGCCACCGGATTGAGCTCGTCTTCTGCGCTGACGGGCAACGCCATCAGGAAAAACGCGAGAACGAGAAAATGAAAGAATGAAAGCTTAGGATTGTTCATCATAATGGTTATGGACTTTGCTTTATTTGCTTGCAAAGTTACACTTTTCCTGCATAACTGGCAAGAGAAATGTGCTGAAAAATGACTTTCTTAGCGTCTTATGGACTTTGCAACGCTATTTTCCGGCATTTTCTTTGCAGGTTTCAAAGGAAAATCGTAACTTTGCGGGGCTTTATATAATATAATAAGGTATATAGGAACATGTTTCGGACTATCTCTCTCTTGCTGACGTTTCTGTGGTCGATTGCATCGATGACGCAGAACATTACTGGGCAAAGCCCGACGGCAGTCAACCCTGTCTGGCCGCGCGACTGGCCCGACCCGACCGTTTGGCTCGGCGAAGACGGCCGCTACCATTGCCTTGCCACCAATCCGACGCGTTCCCTTGTCTCCGACGACCTGTTCCACTGGGAGATGAGCAACGTGTCGCCCATCGACGTTGGGTCGTGGGGAAAGATGCAAGCCATTGCCCAACGCTTCTGGGCTCCCGACGTGGCAACCCTGCCGAACGGCAAGAGGAACCTCTACCTCACGCTCTACAACAGCGCCGAGGACAGCAATATCGGAGTCCTGCAGGAGTATGCGCCGGGGCAGTTCCAGTTCGTCGGCATCATTACCAGCAGCCTGACCACGGGCATTCACGACACGATAGACCCAGAGGTGGTGACCGATCCCAAGACGGGCAAAGTGTGGCTCTTCTTCGGCTCGGTGGGCGGCATACATCGCATCGAACTCAACAAGGACGGACTATCCCTGAAGGAGGGGGCGACCTATGAGCACGTGGCGGGCCTCAAGGTGGAGGACAATCCCAGCCGCTCCAGGGTGTTCGAGGGCTCGTACCTGCACCGGCACGGCAAGTACTGGTACCTCTTCGTCAGTTCCGGCTTCTTCGGAGACCACACCTACCAGCTGAAAGTGGGTCGTGCAAAGAAGCTGACCGACGACTTCTTCGACCGTGACGGACGTCCCATGAAGGAAGGATATGCCACGACGGTGCTCCACAGCGACGAGGGCGACAAGTTCTACGGGCCCGGACACTGTGGCGAGATATTCAAGGCAAAAGACGGAGGCGAGTATATCTTCTACCATTGTCACGTGGCGGGAAGCAGGAGGCCGGGCAGCCGACCACTCTTCATCTCCCCCATCAAATGGGATAAAGAGGACTGGCCATACATGGAAGGAGGCAAACCTCAGTAGGGCATCGGCAAACGTCACGTGGGTAAAATCAAATTATCACGTGTTAAAAATAAAATATTACGTGGGTAAAATGAATTTATCACGTGGGTAAAATGAAAACATCACGTGCGACGTTTTCAGACACGCCAAGCCAAGATTGGAAATAAAACAAACCGAAAACAATAAATAGTCAAACCACAAACTACCATGACACTCATCAAATCCATCTCTGGAATCAGAGGAACCATCGGAGGAAGAGCAGGTGATACGCTCAACCCCCTCGACATCGTGAAATTCACATCAGCCTACGCAACACTCATTCGCCGCACAACCACGGTGAAAAGCAACAAGATAGTGGTCGGCAGGGATGCCCGCATCTCCGGACCTATGGTGAAGAATGTGGTCTGCGGCACGCTCATGGGAATGGGCTTCGACGTAGTCAACATCGGACTCGCCACGACACCCACCACCGAAGTGGCAGTCACAATGGAAGGTGCCTGCGGCGGCATCATCATCACAGCCAGCCACAATCCCCGCATGTGGAACGCCCTGAAACTGCTCAACTCACAAGGCGAGTTCCTCAATGCCACTGAAGGCAATGAGGTATTACGCATCGCAGAGGCCGAAGACTTTGAGTACGCCGACGTCGACCACCTGGGTTCTTATCGCGAGGACAACACCTACGACCAGAAACACATTGACCTCGTGCTCGGACTCGACCTGGTTGACGTGGAGGCCATCAAGAAGGCAAACTTCCGCGTGGCATTCGACAGCGTCAACAGCGTCGGCGGCGTCATCCTGCCCAAACTGCTCGAACAGCTCGGCGTGAAGACCGTCACCGGTCTCTTCACCGAGCCGACCGGCGACTTCCAGCACAACCCGGAACCCCTCGAGAAGAACCTCGCCGACATCAAAGCCCTGATGCAAAAGGGCCAGCACGACATCGCATTCGTCGTCGACCCCGACGTGGACCGCCTCGCACTCTTCTGTGAAGACGGCACCATGTACGGCGAGGAGTACACACTCGTCACGGTTGCCGACTACATCCTCCAGCATACGCCGGGCAACACCGTCAGCAACCTCAGCTCCACACGCGCCCTTCGAGATGTGACCAAAAAGTATGGCTGCGACTACAACGCTGCCGCCGTTGGCGAAGTAAACGTGGTTACCAAGATGAAGGAAACAGGCGCAGTCATCGGCGGAGAAGGCAATGGCGGCGTCATCTACCCGGCTGCCCACTACGGACGAGACGCCCTGGTAGGCATCGCCCTCATCCTCACCTACCTCGCAAAAAAGGGAATGACGGCAAGCCAACTGCGTGCAACGTATCCCCCCTACTTCATCGCAAAGAACCGCATCGACCTTACTCCCGAGACGGACGTGGACGCAATCCTCAAAAAGGTTAAGGAAATGTACTCAAGCGAAGAGGTGAACGACATCGACGGGGTCAAGATAGATTTCCCCGACAAGTGGGTACACCTCCGTAAGAGCAATACAGAACCCATCATTCGGGTCTATAGCGAAGCCAGCACAATGCAGGACGCCGACGCCATCGGCAAGGAGATAATGGACGTGGTCTACAGCATGGCAAAATAACTAACAACCATAAACTATCAACTATCAACTTTCTATGTTAACACAAATCATCAATGGTAAAGTCCTGACACCGCAAGGATGGCTCAAGAACGGCAGCGTCATCCTGCGCGACAACAAGATTCTGGAAGTGACTAACTGCGACCTGGCAGTCATCGGAGCAGACCTCATCGACGCAAAAGGCATGTGTGTCGTGCCCGGATTCATCGATATGCACGTCCACGGCGGCGGCGGCAGAGACTTCCAGGAAGGCACGCCAGAAGCATTCCGAACTGCTGTGGAAGCACACGCGAAGCACGGCACGACCGCCATCTTCCCGACGCTCAGCAGCAGCACGGTGCCCATGATAGAGAAAGCAGTACAGACTTGCTCCAAACTCATGCAGGAAAAGGACTCACCCATACTCGGCCTTCACCTCGAAGGACACTATCTCAACCCCACAAAGGCCGGGGCACAACAGCCCGGATGGATTAAGAACCCAGACCCCAACGAGTACATACCCATCGTAGAACACTCGGACAGCCTGACACGCTGGGACGCCGCTCCGGAACTCCCGGGCGCCCTCCAGTTCGGACGCTACTGCGCAGAAAAGGGAATCCTGCCCAGCATCGCACACACCAACGCTGAATACGACGACGTGAAAGCCGCCTTCGAAGCAGGATTCACCCACGTCACGCACTTCTACAACGCCATGCCTGGCTTCCACAACAAAATGGGATACAAGTACGAGGGCACAGTCGAAAGCGTTTATCTCATTGACGACATGACCATAGAATGCATTGCCGACGGCATACACGTTCCGCCCACAATCCTCCGCATGGCATACAAAATCAAGGGAGTTGAGCGCATGGCAGTCATCACGGACGCACTTGCAGTGGCTGCCGCAGGAGCAGACGCAAAGGCTTTCGACGACCGAGTCATCATCGAAGACGGTGTCTGCAAACTTGCCGACCGCAGCGCTCTGGCCGGCTCCATCGCGACTACCGACCGACTGGTACGCACGCTGGTACAGCAAGCGGAAGTGCCTCTCGAGGATGCTGTCCGCATGGCAAGCGAGACGCCGGCGCACATCATGGGCGTCTTCGGCAGGAAAGGCGCCTTGGCTCGCGGCAAAGATGCCGACGTTATCATACTCGACGAGAAACTCAACGTACGTTGCGTATGGCAAATGGGCAAGATTATCGAGAACACATTATTCTAATAGCCTGCTCGCAACACACAGTTCACAATCAACCCTAACACCCTACAGCATTGAACATCATACGGCGTCTTTGGCAAAAAGCCATGAATAATGAGGCACTACGACAGAAGTTGCGCATCATCATCTTCCAGAGCGACACCCCGCTCGGCAAGGCTTTCGACGTCGCTTTGCTCTGCTGCATCGTAGCCAGCATACTGATTGTCGTCCTGGAAAGCCTGAAGGGTATGCCGCCGACGGCAAAGCTGGTATTCACCGTGCTTGAGTATGTCTTCACATTCTTCTTTACGCTCGAATATCTGTGCCGTCTCTACTGCTCCGACAAGCCACGCGACTATGCCCTGAGCTTCTTTGGTATTGTGGACTTGCTAAGCACGTTGCCACTATACATAGGCTGGCTGTTCGGCCCGGTACGCTACTTGATGGTGGTGCGCACCTTCCGCCTCATCCGCGTCTTTCGCGTGTTCAAACTCTTCAGTTTCCTGCAAGAGGGCGACCTCCTGATGCGCTCCATCATTGTCAGCGCCCCGAAGATAGGAGTATTCTTCCTCTTCATGGTGATAATGGTCATCAGCATGGGCACCTTGATGTACATTGTGGAAGGAAGCATCCCGGGCACGCCGTTCACCGACATCCCGACCAGCATCTACTGGGCAGTCGTGACGATGACGACGGTGGGATACGGCGACATCGCTCCCTCCACGTCCATCGGGCGAGTGCTTTCCGCGATTGTCATGCTGATGGGCTACACCATCATGGCTGTCCCGACGGGTATCGTCAGCGCTCAGATGGTGCACGACCACAAGTCGGAACACAAGAAAGAGGTCTGCCCGGAGTGCGGCTCGCCCCTACCCTTCGATGCGCATTTCTGTCCGTTCTGCGGCATGAAACAAGACGCGACGAAGACATTGAAGAGCATCAAGACGCCATTGACGCTGCTGCTGCTCGTCTTTCTGCCTTTCCTCACACTGAATGCGCAGGACCAACTGCTGTCGGGCACGGTGATTGGCACAGCCGAGAGTGTTGACTACGCTACCGGAGAAGCCAGCACAACCGTGAATACTGCGGCAAATGCCTTCGACGGAGATCTCTCCACCTACTTCGCTTCTTACGAACGCAGCAAGACATGGGTGGGACTCGACTTGGGTGAGCCACACGTCATCACTCGCGTCGGCTGGTCACCTCGCAATGACAGTCATGGTCCGCAGCGCGTGCTGTTGGCACTCTTCGAGGGTGCCAACGACCCGAGTTTCATGGATGGCGTCCCGTTATATCTGATAGGTGAGGAAGGCACAATTGGCGAGATGAGTTATGCCGACGTGAACGTGACAAGAAGCTTCCGTTATGTTCGATATATCGGCCCTGCCGATGCCAGATGCAACATAGCGGAAGTCGCTTTCTTCGGGCACGCTGCGGAAGGCGACGACACGCATTTCTATCAGGTGACAAACCTGCCGACTCTGTCGTTTCATACTGTCGACAACGTTGATCCCTACGACAAAGTCAACGAAATCACTTCGGCCTTCACGATTATCTACGCAGACGGCACGATGATTCAGGAAGAGAGTGGCACCACGCGACTCCGCGGAAATGCGTCGATGGCCCATCCCAAGAAGCCTTACCGCATTAAGTTCGACGAGTCGCATCGCATGTTCAAGAACTCCGACATGCGTTCTCCGGCAAAAGCCAAGAAGTGGACTCTCATCAACAACTACGATGATAAGACGCTGATGCGAAACCTCGTGGCATTCGAGATAGCACGCCGCATGGGCTTCGACTACGTGCCGTGGAGCAAACCGGTGGACGTCATAGTCAATGGCGAATACAAGGGTTGTTACCAACTGACCGACCAGTTGAGTATCGATCCGCACCGCATCAACATCACGGAGATGACGCCTGACGACATAGACGGGGACTTCGTGACAGGCGGCTACCTGTTGGAACTCGACGGTTATGCCAGCCAGGAAGCTTCGTGGTTCACCAGTGTGGCAGGCAATCCCATTACCATCAAAAGCCCCGACGACGAGGAAATCATGCAGGAACAGGCAGACTACATACGTCGCGAATTCAACCTAATGGAGGCTAAGATACTGGCTGCGAACTTCAACGACCCTGTCTTGGGATTCCGCTCGAAACTCGACGAGAGGAGTCTTCTGCAGTATTTCCTGTCCGAAGAGCTCGCTGGAAATCCCGATGCCTTCTGGAGTTGCTACTTCACAAAGGAGCGATGCGAGGATTTTTTCCGTGTAGGGCCGGTCTGGGACTTTGACAATGCGTTCGACAACGACTACCGAAACTTCCCGACGAACGACATCGGGGACTTCCTCTCCCTTGCCCGCGGCGGTGCTGGCAACTCGCGAGCATTGCTACAAAGACTGTTTTCCGATGAGGTTCTTCGAGACTCGATGGCAGCGATGTGGAACGCTGCGCGAGCTGAAAGAGGCATCAACGCAGAGAGCCTCAACGCTTATATCGACTCGACGGCACAGGAGATGATGCAGTCGCAACGACTGAATTTCATACGTTGGCCCATTCTGAATCAGACCGTGCAGGTCAATCCGCGAGCCGGCGGGTCATATGAAGTCGAGGTTGGCTGGCTGAAGGAATACGTCGAGAACCGCATCCCGTGGCTCGACATAGCTGTCAATCCCGATAACGACGGCGAGGGGCAGGAAGTCATGGAAATCGCAACGGCGGCCGACTTGGCAAGCTTTGCCAACCGCGTCAATGCGGGCGAGGCTAACCTATGTGCTGTGCTGACGGCCGACATCGACTTCTCCGCCTATCGGTCCACAATGATAGGAGTAAGCACTCGCTACAAGGGAGAGTTCGACGGCGCTGGTCACAGCATAAATCTCAACTTGCAGCGCTATGCCGACAATGCAGGCCTGTTCTGTTACCTGGGGGGCTATGTGCACGACCTCACCACGACGGGCACCATCTCGACCACGGCAAAGTATGCCGCAGGCATTGCCTCGGACACAGAGAACGCCACGATAGAACGGTGCCAGAGCCATGTCAACATCGTCAGCACGGTGAATGGCGACGGCACTCACGGCGGCATTGTAGGAGTATCGCATGCTGGTTCCATCATCCGCGACTGCCTGATTACCGGCGACATGCGGGGCAGTCAGACGACGTGCTGCGGAGGTGTCTCCGGCTGGTCCGACGGCGCTACCCATATCTCGAACTGTCTCATCACAAGCCATTTCACGGTGAGCATCAACAGCAGCGACATGGTGTCTCGCAACCCGAGCTGCGTCACGTCGGTCAACAACTACATTTCCAGCAATTGGAACGCCTCGGACGGATGCGGCGGCACAACTGTGCTGACGGAAAATCAGGTGTCCTACGGCGAGGCTTGCTTCCTGCTCGAAGGCAAACTGCCGGGCAGTACGACATGGCGACAGACACTCGGCTCGGACATCACTCCCGTGCCGGATGCGACGCACGAAATCGTCTATTCCATCGCCCAACTGCATTGCGACGGCACGCCCTACACCTCGATTGGCGACTTTACCAACGATGCGTCGCTCAACGGACAAGATGAGCATCAATACGCAGACGGTATATGTCAGTACTGCGGGCACGTCGACATGAACAGCATGGCTCGTGATGAGCGTGGATACTACGAGATTGCATCGGCCGAGAGGCTCAAGTGGTTTGCCGACATGATAGACCGAGGATACACCGACATCTGTGGCGTGCTGACCGACGATATTGACTTCACGGACTACCCCAGCACGATGCTTGGCGACGCGAGGCCTTTCGCTGGCACATTCGACGGCAACGGCCATGCCATCACCATCGCGCTGGTTCGCTCTGCAGACTACGCCGGACTCTTCGGCGCAGTGTCGGGCACGGTGCAAGACCTCACTGTGCGTGGTACGATAACCACAAACAAGAAGTTTGCCGGCATGGTGGCCGACCTCAGGGGGGGCACGCTGCTCCGCTGCCAGAGCTACATCGACATCTACGCCACCATCAATGGCGACGGCACGCACGGCGGCCTGACAGGTCTCTTCAGCGACGGAGCCAACATCAACACGCTGCAGGATTGCATCTTTGCAGGCAGCATAAACGGCCCGTATGTCAACAGTTGCGGAGGCCTCGTCGGCTGGGCCACAGAGACGGGAATCATATCGAACTGCTTCATGATGGGTGAGATGAACATCAGTTCAGCAGGTGGTGACATCATCAGTCGCAATAACAGCAGAACCATCATCCTCGACACATACTACTACA
>JAGCNZ010000090.1 GCA_017645655.1 Bacteroidaceae bacterium
CCGATTTGCACGCCCATGTCGGCGGCTTCCTTAATCTGTGCGGCATACTCGCTCAGACGTTTCACGTCGATGCCGTAGCCCTGTTCGCCCATCAGGCTTTCGCCCGAGAGCTTGAGTAGAATGCGTTTGAATCTCATGTTGCTTATATTGTTTATGGTTTTTCTATACTATAGTTACTATAGGAACTATTGACACTATATCCTAAACTTCACTTCCTTGAATTCGTAGCGGCGCAGGCTTCCCGCTTTGTCCTGCAAAACGAGGTGTCCCGACTGCTCGACATCGATGATTCTGGCGCAAAAAACGCCCATTTCATCGACAAATTCATGCTCTTCGCCAAAGCGATAGAGGCAGCTTTTGTAGCGATTGTGGAGGGCATCGAGCGCGTCGAGTTTGCTGGCATCAAGCGTCGGCATGTAGTTCATGAAGCGCTCCATGAACCGCTCCAGCACGAGGCGCCGGTCAACGTCATGCCCAACGATGTCCGCCAGCGAACGCGGATTGGGTGCATCGCTCACGAAGCGACGCTGGTTGACGTTGATGCCGATGCCGATTATAGAACGTTGCACCAAGGCGCCCTGCAAGTCGTTCTCGATGAGCATACCCGCCACCTTGCTGTCCTCAAAGTATATGTCGTTCGGCCACTTGATGGTTGTCTCCCCCTCCTCCTCCAAAGGAGGGGTGAACGGCGCAGCAGCGGACAATCCCCCCCTCCCTTGAAGGGGGAGGCTGAAGCTGTCGAAACTCTCCTTCAGCGCCAGAGCTGTAACCTCCGAGATAGCAAACATGCGACGTACAGGCAGGTTGCCGGGCATCATGTGAAGGCTGAAAAGCAGATTCTCGCCCCGTGCCGACTCCCAACGGTTCGTGCCAGCTCCCCTGCCGGCAGACTGGAACTCGGCCGTCGCAAGCGTTAGCCGCTGGTCGCCCGACGTGTCGAGATGCCGCAGGAAACTGTTCGTGGAATCCACCTCGTCGAGCGCTATCATGCGAAACGTAGGCGAATCCTTCAGGCAGAAACGTGTCTCCATTGCTCTATAGTCGCGAAAGTATAGTGCAAAGATAGTAAACTTTTCCCTTTCGAGAGCAAGGACTAAGCAGAAAAGAGCAAAATAAGACAAGTTTTTAGGTTCCAACCTTCATAATGTGCAAACTTTTATATATCTTTGCAGGAAAATGGAAGATTTCTCATTCAACATCTGACATGAAACGACAAATACTGACAGTTTTTGCCTTGCTTCTCGCTCTGGCAGCAGGAGCAACAAAGGCTGACCCCCTGAAGGACTTCCCGCAGGGCAGCACGCCACAGGAGGTGGGACGTCGCCTGGCCTATCATTTCATCGACAGCAAGCACTCGCTCTGGAGCGACACAAAGAACCTGGGATACCACGAGGTGTGTACATGGAACGGCGCCATCATGTGGGGACGGGCCGTGGGCGACGACGTCATCGTCCGCAAGATGAAGGAACGCTTTGACGACCTCCTGACAAACCACAAGGAGAACATACCCGCAAAGACCCACGTGGACTTCAACATGTTCGGCTCTCTCCCGCTGAGTCTCTACAAATCCTTCCCTACCGAAGAGAACTACAAGCAGATGGGACTCTCGTATGCTGACTCGCAATGGGAACTGCCATCGAATGCAAAAGAGAGCGAGAAACGTCTCGCACGCCAGGGCTACACATGGCAGACGCGCATGTGGATCGACGATATGTACATGATTACGATTGTCCAGGCCTGGGCTTACCACACAACAGGCAACCGCAAATACATCGACAGGGCTGCACACGAAATGGTGAAATACCTCGACGAACTGCAGCGTCCCAACGGTCTCTTCTATCATGCGCCTGACGTTCCCTTTTATTGGGGACGAGGCGACGGCTGGATGGCGGTCGGACTCACTGAGGTGCTGAGCGCCTTGCCCAAAGACAGTCCCTACTATAAGCGCATCATGAAGGGCTATCGGAAGATGATGAAGAGCCTGCTGAAGTATCGCAACGAGCAGGGACTCTGGAACCAACTCATCGATCAACCCGACTTCTGGACCGAAACGTCAGGCTCCGCCATGTTCACCTACGCATTCATACGCGGCGTGAAAGCAGGTTGGCTGCCTGCCAAGACCTATGCCCCCGCCGCTCGGAAAGCATGGCTCGCACTTATACCTTATATTAATAGCAACGACGACGTGACAGAAATCTGCATTGGCACCGGCAAGAAGAACGACTTCAACTACTACCTGGACCGCCCCAGGATGGCAGGCGACTATCATGGCCAAGGGCCGTACCTCTGGTGCGCTGCAGCCCTCTTAGAGAATTAAACCTGAAAATACCTAAAAAACAAACCTTATGAAACACATACTCCTATCCCTGCTGTCACTCCTCATGATGCTACCCGTCGCTGCACAAGACCGACACGACTACATCAACCTCGACTCACGTTTGCAGCACGGAGGCAAGCAGGTCTGGCACATGATTCGTGCTAGAGACACAAAGGCCACAGGCAAAGAAATCTCGTCGCCCAACTTCAACACAAGAGGCTGGGCTGAAGCAATCGTGCCCGCAACTGTGCTGACGAACCTCGTCGAGCAAAAGGTCTTTCCAGAACCATACTACGGACAAACCAACAAACTTGCCAACAACGTAATACCAGATATTGCCAAAGTCGGACACGAATTCTACACGTACTGGTTCCGAACGGAGTTCATCGTGCCGGCAGAATATAAAGGAAAACGCATCTGGCTTGAGCCTATGGGCATCAACTATCGTGCAGAGGTGTGGGTCAACGGATACAAAATAGGTGAGATGGCCGGCATGTTCAAAAGCCAGCCTTTCGACATCACCGACCGCGCCGTGCAACCAGGAAAGGCAACAGCACTCGCCATACGCGTCACCCCAATAGACGTGCCTGGCACAACCGCACCCAAAGGATGGGGAGCCGTCGGCGAGTGGCACAATGGCGGAGATGGTTGGGTCGGACAAAATGTCACACAACTAATGACGGTAGGTTGGGACTTCACTTTCGAGGACGGCATACGTGACCGCAACACTGGCATCTGGAGGTCCGTGCGACTTTATGCTACCGGAACACAACAATTGCGCAGTCCTCACGTCACATCCGAGCTGTCCCACCCTAACTACGACTCTGCAAAAGAGACCGTTAGCGTTGAGGTGTGGAACCCCAATACTGGCAACACCGAATACTCCGTCAAAGGTGAAATAGAGGGCACAGGTATCGTATTTACATCGAAAAGGATGAAACTGCAGCGCGGCGAGCACACGACGGTCACCTTCTCGCCAAACGACTACCCACAACTCGTCATGAAAAATCCCCGGCTATGGTGGCCGAAGAATAAGGGCGAGCAACATCTCTACACGCTTCGCCTCTTGCTTCTTGACGGGAAAGACAACCTCGTGGACAGTATCTCGACACGTTTCGGCGTACGCGAAATCATTGCTTCACGCGAGACACCCGACAAGTCGAAAGTCTTCATCGTAAATGGGCACAAGACCTTCGTCCGCGGAAGCAACTGGATTCCCGAAGCGATGCTCCGCACCGACGACCGTCGCATGGAGACAGAACTCGCCTATACCGACCAGTCGGGCATCAACTTGCTTCGCCTCTGGGGAGGTGGCATCGCAGAGAGCGACCGCTTTTATGAACTCTGCGACAAGTACGGGATTATGGTCTGGCAAGAGTTCTGGATGACTGGCGACACAAAACATCCGATGGACGAGCCGCTGTACCTCTCCAACGTGGAAAACACCATGAAGCGCATCCGCAACCATCCAAGCATCGTCATCTACGTGTCGAGCAACGAAAGTACAGCAGTAACGGGTGCCGAAGAGTTGATAAGAAATCTGGCTCCCGACGTGCCGTACCAGATGCAAAGTGAGTGTGATGGCGTGCACGACGGCAGCCCGTACAAGCAAGTTAATCCCATGCGTCACTATGAAAACACTGCTTCCGACCGTGGCAGCCGCGTGGACGGATTCAACCCTGAATACGGCGCGCCAACCTTGCCCATTGCAGAAGACCTCTTCGACATGATGCCGAGTGAAGAACTCTGGCCTGTCAACAAGAGCACATGGGACTACCTGGACGGCAATGGTTTTCACCTCATGACGACGCTCTACAAAGATATGATCAATGAATACGGCCAGTCGAACACTCTCGAGGAATTCGCTCGCAGGGGACAAATGGTTGGTGCCATCAACTCGAAGAGCATCTGGGAAGTATGGAACGAAAACAAGCTTCAGTACGGCGACCGCTGGTGCTCCGGCTTGCTCTTCTGGTATCACAACTGTCCCAATTGGCAAGTTTGCGCCCGCATGTGGGATTGGTTCCTCGAGCCTACTGCGTCGCTCTATCATACCATGCACGCTTTGGAACCCATTCACATACAATATGACTACATAAAAGGCACAGTGAGCGTGTACAATGATTACATCAAAGAGCAGAGAGGCTTGAGGGCAAAGGCAGAGCTTTATGACATGGAGAGCCATGTGGTGAACACTGTCACGGCATCGATCGACGTGCCTGCCGATGGCGTGGCAAACGACGTGCTCTTCCTTGACATTCCTACCAACATCTCGCCCGTCCACTTCATTGCGCTCGAACTGAGCGACTCGAGGGGTAACGTGTTGAGCCGCAACTTCTATTGGCGCTCGACAAGCAAATACCAGGGCAAGAACACATTGACCGGTCCGTGCACTGGCGAGTTCCAGCCGCTTGCGTCGCTGCCTGAGGCGAAACCAACCGCTATGACTCGACGCTTGCCTGACAAGGACGGATGGCGCGAGTGGGAAGTGACAATTAGAAACAGCAGCAGAAACATCGCCTTCTTTTGTCAACTGCTGCTCACCGACACGAACGGCAAGCCTGTACACGGCACGTTCTATAGCGACAACTTTTTCTCGATGCTTCCCGGCGAGAAGCAAGTCATCAACATTCGCACGCGCTTGACCGAAGGCATGACTTATCGCCTCCGCTTCGGCGAAAACATGAGTGCGATGCAGGACGTCTCGATAAGATAGTGTAGGAGTCAACAGAGCAATCATCACACGCTGGGTAACCAGAATAATCAGAACATCTATTATAATATGAAGTGTCAAGAACGATTTCAAGAGATATACAAGCGTGAGGCTGAAGCAGTGGCTTTTTGTCCCTACCGCGTGTGCCCCATCGGAGCCCATAGCGATGCCAACCTCGGCAAGATAACAGGATTGGCCATCGATAAGGGCATCCACCTGGCTTACAGTCCGAAGCACAACGGCGTGGTGGAACTTTGCTCGATGCAGTTCGACAAGCGCGCGCAGTTCCATGTTCGCGACGTGCCGAAGCATAAATGCGACGACTGGGCCGATTACTTGCGCGGTGCCACGCTGAAACTCGCCGAACGCTATCCTCTGACTTGCGGCCTGAGCGGTGTCATCGAGGGTACGCTTCCCATTGGCGGCCTGTCGTCGTCGGCAGCAGTTGCGCTCGTCTTCCTCAAGGCGCTCTGTAAGGTGAACGACATCGAGCCGACGCCTCTGGAGATGATTCTCATCTCGATGGCTGCCGAGAACGATTACGTCGGCGTGAACAGCGGCAAGCTCGACCAGAGTTGTGAGGTCTATTCGAAGAAAGACCACTTACTCTACCTCGATACCAAGACGGACGAATACGAGCTCATACCCACGCATCCGGACATGAAGCCCTATCGCATCGCCATCTTCTTCAGCGGCATCGAGCGTACGCTGGCAGGCAGCAAGTTTAACATGCGCGTGGACGAGGCCCGCAGTGCCGCCTATGCCATGATGGCGTATGCAGGCATGGAGTACGGCAAGTTCCCGGAAGCCAACCTTCGCGCCGTGCCGCGAGAGGTGTACGAGCAATACAAAGACCGCCTGCCCGAGACGTGGCGACGCCGTGCCGAACACTGGTACACCGAGTTCGACCGTGTGGTGGAAGGTGCCGAGGCCTGGCGCAGAGGCGACCTCGAGACATACGGACGCCTCAGTTTCGAGAGCGGACAGAGCAGCATCTCAAATTGGGAGACAGGTTCTCCGGAACTGAAGAAACTCTACGACATCATGCGTCACACTGACGGCATCTACGGCGGACGCTTCAGCGGCGCAGGCTTCAAGGGCTGCTGCATGGCGCTTATCGACCCCTCCTACGAAGGGTACATCCGCGAAAAAGTAGGCAAGGAATACCTGCAAGCCTTCCCCGAGCTTCAGGGCAAGTACAGCGTACACATCTGCCAGAGTGCAGACGGACTGTAAGCCCTGCTCCCCATTGAGAGAGTGCCTCAAAGTTGCTAATTCTTCAAATCGTAAATCCTCAAATCCTTAAACAATGAAATGCCTCATCCTGGCCGCAGGCTATGCCACGCGACTCTATCCCCTCACCGAGAACTTCCCCAAACCTCTCCTCAAGGTGGGTGACAAGGCCATTCTGGACTGGCTCATCGATGACATAGATGGATCCGGGCTGGTCGACGAATACGTCGTCATCTCCAATCACAAGTTCGCCCACCACTTCCTGGACTGGGCCGTCACAAAGCGGCAGAAAGTCACTATCGTGGATGACGGCACCTTGAACAACGAGACGCGGCTGGGAGCGGTTTGCGACATACAGTTTGCCATCGAGCATCTCGGCCTCGACGACGACATGCTGGTCATTGCCGGAGATAACCTTTTGGACTTCAGCCTGCAACGTTTCGTTCGCTATGCCCACGAGAAGCAGACGTCGTGCATTATGCGCTTCTGGGAGAGCGACACACAGCGATTGCTGAAGTGCGGTGTGGTGACTGTCGATGCGAATGACCGTGTCCTGCGTATGACGGAGAAATCTCCTACCCCCGAGACGCAGTGGTGCTGCCCGCCTTTCTACTACTATACGAGGCAAGACGCGCGTCTCGTCCGGAAAGGCATTGCGTCGGGCTGCGGCACAGATGCTCCCGGCAGCTACATCGCCTGGCTTTGTACGCAGACACCTGTCCATGCCATGGAGATGCCAGGCCGCAGGTTCGACATCGGCAACCTGCAGAGCTACGAGCAAGTTAAAAGGGACTATCAGGGCATCACCATCGCCTGACAGACCAACTTCAGATAGCAGCAATCGATTCTCGGCGTATCTTGCTGAAGAACAAGACATGCCAAGTCGAAAAACAAGGCGTGCCTAATTTGCAAACTATACGTGCCTAATTCGTAAACTAGGCGTGTCTGGTTGAGAAACTAACCCTGTTATCTGACATTTTCTGCTATTTTTCTTCAATTTATTTGCACGTTTCGCAGAAATAGCATACCTTTGCACGCGAAAGATGAAAGTGAGGGGCCCCAAGAGTTCCTCACTTTTCTTTAATAAACCTAAAAACACTTAACCAAATGATCAGTAAAAGTGCAGTGCAGCAAGCCGTCGAGGAATGGCTCGAGGGCAAAGAGTATTTCCTTGTTGACATCACAATCAATTCCGACGACCGCATCGTGGTGGAGATAGACCACCAGGACGGCGTGTGGATTGAAGACTGTGCCGACCTGAGCCGCCACATCGAGTCGCGACTGAGCCGCGACGACGAAGACTATGAGCTCGAGGTGGGTAGCGCCGGACTGGGACAGCCGTTCCGCGTGCGTCGCCAATACGAGATTCACATCGGCAAGGAAGTAGAGACACAGCTGCGCGACGGCCACAAATTCCACGGCACACTGCTCAGCGTAGGCGAAGAAAACTTTCAGCTCGGCATACTCAAAAAGGTGAAAGAGGAAGGACAAAAGCGACCTGTCACCAAAGAGGTGCCTACAGACTTCCGCTTCGACGACGTGGCCTACACAAAGTACCTCATCAAGGTGAAATAAAAGTCCCCCTCTCCAACCCTCCCCCCGAGGAGGAGGGAGAAAAGGCAAATGGTAAATGGTAAATGATTAAATAGTAAATGATATAATGGCAAAGACTACAAAACAACAGGAAACGACGGATATGATTGAGGTATTCGCCGAATTCAAAGACAAGAACAACATTGATCGCGCCACACTGGTGAGCGTGCTGGAAGAGTGCTTCCGCAACGTCATCGCTAAGATGTACGGCTCCGACGAGAACTACGACATCATCGTGAACCCCGACAAGGGCGACTTCGAAATCTATCACAATCGTGTCGTTGTGCCCGACGGCGAAGTAAAAGACAGCAACACAGAAATATCGCTCAGCGACGCACAACAAATCGAGGACGACTACGAGATTGGAGAAGAAGTCAGCCAACGCGTGGAAATGTCCGAGTTCGGACGCCGCGCCATCCTCCAGCTCCGACAGACTCTCGCCAGCCGCATCATGGAACTTGAGTACGACGCACTCTACAACGAGTACAAAGACCGTGAGGGCGAGGTCATCAGCGCCGAGGTCTATCAGACTTGGAAACGTGAGACACTCCTCATGGACGAAGAAGGTAACGAACTGCTGCTGCCGCGTCAGGAACAGATTCCAGGCGACTTCTTCCGCAAAGGCGAAAGCACACGTGCCGTCATCCTGCGCGTGGAAAACACCGGCGGCAAGCCTCGCATCATCCTGAGCCGCATCGCACCCGAGTTCCTGCAACGCATGCTCGAGGCTGAGGTGCCCGAAATACAGGACGGACTCATCACGATTCACAAGATTGCACGTATCCCCGGCGAACGCGCCAAGATAGCCGTCGAGAGTTACGACGACCGCATCGATCCCGTCGGCGCATGCGTCGGCGTGAAAGGCAGCCGCCTGCGTGGCATCGTGCACGAGCTGAGAGGCGAGAACATCGACGTCGTAACCTGGACATCCAACACACAACTCATGATTACTCGCGCCCTCAACCCGGCTCGCGTCAACAGCGTCGTGCTCAACGAAGAGGAACATACCGCCGAAGTTTACCTCGACCCAGATCAGGTATCACTTGCCATCGGTAAGGGCGGCCTCAACGTCAAACTCGCCAGCATGCTCGTGGGATACACCATCGACGTCTTCCGTGAACTGGACAACGAGGAAGACAACGACGACGTTAGCCTCGACGAGTTCACCGACGCAATCGAGCCTTGGATTATCGACGAGCTCAAGAAGATCGGCTTCCAAACAGCAAAGGGCGTGCTCGGTGCACAGCGCGAAATGATTATCCAGAATGCCGACCTCGAAGAAGAAACTGTGGACGAAGTGCTCCGCATCTTGCGCGCTGAATTCGAATAGACATTAGAGATTAGGGATTAGAGATTAGA
>JAGCNZ010000091.1 GCA_017645655.1 Bacteroidaceae bacterium
CATCACGACGAACATCACGACGACGAACATGAAGCCCATGAAACCCATGATGCCCATGATGCCCATGATGCCCATGATGCCCATAAACCCCATGATGCCCATCACGACCACGAGCATCACCACCATCACCACCATGACCACGACGAGGGCGAAGCCGAGGAGTACGGCATCGGCACGTTTGTATGGTATCGCCGGCAGCCTATGCGACTCAGCGAGTTTGACCAGTTCGTGGCCCGACTCTGGCCGAAAGGCATCATCAGGGCAAAGGGCATCTGCTACTTCAAAGGCGAGGAGGACATTTGCTACCTGTTCGAGCAGGCAGGCAAGCAGGTGAAGTTGCAGAACATCGGGCAGTGGTATGCCACGATGCCCGCAGCCGAACTGGAGATGATGAAGCAGCGCGACCCCAACCTTCGCCGCGACTGGGACGAGACGTACGGCGACAGGATGCAGAAACTGGTGTTCATCGGCCAGCATCTCGACAAGGAAGCCATCTCTACCATGCTCGACGCGTGCCTCGTAGAGTAACGGCCTGAACCTTAAGACAATGCGCCTGTCCTGCCGAGCATCCACGCCTCGACAGAAAACGTCACGCGGGTAAATCGAAATTATCACGTGGGTAAAATCAATTTATCACGTGGAATATTTGAAATATCACGTGGGTAAAATCAATTTATCCCATGTGACGATTTTACACACCCCTGCAAGCGTCAGAAAAAAGAGCGTGCCAAAATGAGACAACCGATGTGCCTCCCTCACCAATTTGGAATGCCCTGCCACACGTCGCATCACGTTAAAATATCTTAAATTACCCGCTTTCTCTGCATATTTATAACATTTTATAAAAAGAAAAACGTATCTTCGCAGCGCGAATTACAGGTCGAAACAAAAGACTGCACATTATAAAATTCTATTATTAACTAATCAGGAAATTATCCATGAAAAGAAAAATTACCTCTCTTATCGCGCTGGTTCTCACAGCTTTGGCAACCCCTGCATTCGCTCAGATACTGACGCTGACAGGAACCGGCGAGGTGGTGACTGCCCCGGAAGAGGGCAAGTACTACGTCATCCAAGGCAATGCCCAGCATGACAACATTATCACCTGGCTCTTCGACAACAACGGCAACCTCGGCGCAACTGCCGGTGCCGAGCCGACAGGCGGCCAGGAAGGCATGAAATACGTCTGGACGTTCGAACGCTCGAACGATGGCGTTGCCGCTAAGAACGTGGTGACAAACCGCTACATCTACATCGAAGGCACCAGCAACAACGGCGCCGTCAAGATGCGCACCGAGCCCTTCTACTTCACCATCGACGTGAACGGAGAAGAGGTGGGCTTCAAGAACAGCGCCGGACGCTACATAGACATGGGCTGGAGCGGCACAAACCCCGTCACTTGGGACGGCGGTGTCAGCGGTTCTCGCCGCATGAGCATCTTCATCGCAAACGTAGAGAACATCTCCGAACTTGAGGACGCACGCTATCGACTCAACACATGTTTCGGCGTATACTCAGACTATCTGCCTGGCTACGGCGGACTGACAATCGACCGAGGCACGGACCTGGGACAATACAACTGCAGCGACGAAGTCTACAACACCTTCGTCAACAACCTGCAACAAGCACTCGACATCCTCTCGGAGGAAGTGCTGCCAGAAGGACTCACCGTGGAGGGAATCAATGCCATCATCGAAAACATCGAGACGTCCTACGCCGCCATCATGGCATCCATTGTCCTGCCCGACGGCAACTACCGCATTGTCAGCGCCTTGCAATGGACCAAAACGTCTAACGTCGACACCGGACAGGTCGATGAAGACGGCAATCCCATCACGCAACAAGTCACCACACACCCCATCAAAGCAATGTATGCCACCCTACCCTACGTCTCACAAGAGGGCGACTCCATCGCCGGAAAAGCAATGTGGGCTGACATCGACAGCACCGACTGCCGCTATCTATGGCAATTCACACCCAATCCGGAAACCGGATACGTCAAGCTGATGAACATCGCAACCGACGGCATACTGGCCACTTGCACACAGAGCAAACAGGCTACTCTGCTGCCTGAAAGCCCGACACAACTCGCCATCACCTACATCGGAAAGAACGACGACGGCAAAATGGTGCTGGCCATGAAGCCCAGCACAGGCGGCGACAATGCCTTCCTCCACTGCAATGAGCATGGCGGAGGCGCAGGCAACGCAAGCAACATCGTAGGCTGGGCAGCATCAGCAGGCGCAAGTCAATGGATACTGGAACCCGTCAGCGATGAAGACGTCGCAGCACTCGTCGAGGCATACGCCCCGATTAAGGACCACGAACTCCTCGTCTCAATGTTCCAAGGCCTCATCGCCGAAACCGAAGCAGCCATAAATCAAGCGAAGGACGAACAGTACATTACCCAACGCAGCGAAGGCCTCATCACAGACACACTGCAGTTCAGCAGCCCATACACAGACCCCACAGAAGGCAACTTCAGCAATGTGCTCAGCGATGATGCCAACACATATTGGCACAGCACATGGCAAGGAGGCAACGTTCCAGCACATACACATTACTTCCAAGTCGCTTTCACCGAACCCATCAATGGTAACATACAATGCTTCATGCGCCGCCGTGGCGACGCAGACAACGACCATATCACCAGCCTCAGCGTGTATGGCACGAACGACCAGAGCATCCTGGAAGCAACGACCGAGGACGGTTGGACAAACCTCGGCTCGTACGACCTTTCCAAGAACGCCTCGAGAGGTTTGACCGTATACTCAAATGCACTCGACTTCGGAGAAGGTTACCAATACCTCCGCTTCTACATAGATGGAAGCATACTCAATCGTGGCTATGGTCACTTCGCTACCTTCCAACTCTACAGGCTCACGGTAGACGGCAACACACAGTGGAGCCAGATGGGCGACAACGCTGCCGCCATCGACATGGCACTCGCAACAGCAAAGGCAGTTGACCTGGATGAAGTGGAAATGTCGGACTATAACGCGCTGAAGGACGCGCTGGATGCATTCCTGGCAGTCCTCGTCGATCCAAGTGCCTTGGCTGCCGCCATCGAGGCAAACAAAGATATTGTCAGCCTCGTTGCCTTTGGAGAGAATCCTGGCTTCTGGAGTGAAGGAAGTGAAGTCAACACGTTGGCAACCACACTGCTGCTCGCTACCGAATACCTCAAGAGTGGAGCATACACGCAGGAACAGGTCGATGCATATACCGAAACGATTACCAGCGGCGTCGAAGACATCATGGCAGCAGCCAATCCTGTGGAAGAGGGCAAATGGTACGCAATTAAGTTCGACAGCGAGGCAAACTATGATGCTCACAAATGGAGCAAGGCAGATGCTATCAACGAGGACCTTGGCGACTTATTCGACAACTATGTTGCTCCCGCAAGCATCGAGACCGAAGGAGAAGGCGAGTCACAGACAAGCATACTCGTCGGCAAGCCGTCTCTCGAGGAAGTGGCTGTCGGGCAAGCTCTCCGCTTTATTAACGAAGAGGACATTCAGGAAATGGATCAGATTGCCTTCCGCTTCGTGTCACAAGGCGACTCTGCTTTCGTCATCCAGCACAAGAGCGGACTCTACCTGGGCGGCGCCGCTCGCAGCACGAACCTGACGCTCGGCCTCACACCTGCTCTCTTCAACGTGAAGGCTGTGGGTTACGGCAAGGTCATCATCGAGGCACGCGACCTCCAGGGAAATGGTTACTTTACTTCTCCCGTATATCTCCACGCACAGAACGCAGGCCACAGTCTCGTCACATGGAACGACGCAGCAGTCAGCTCGAAGAGCGCACTCTACATTGAACCCGTGGGTGACTTCGACGAAGGCGACGACGTGGCAGAAAGTGTCCTCATGAATGTCAAGTCTAACAGCTTTGTCTTCATGTGCTTCCCCACTGCCTTCTCAGTTTCCGACGCTGAAATCTATGCATATCAAGGCGCGTTTGCTGCTGAAATGCAGGAGGGCGACACGCTGGCTTTGGCACATTACGCTTTCAACAGGATTGAGCAGGCAGAGGCTGGCCAACCCGTGCTTCTGGTTGTCGGCGACCCCGAGCGCTTCAATGCAGCCGAGTCAGAAGAGGATGTAGAACCTATCGGCATTACTCCCCTCGGCAGTTCCTTCGCCGTTAAACCCCTTTCTGGTGGTGGCGTACACGGCACCTACACATACGAGTGGGTTAAGAAAGGAACCGTTGTTGTCAGCGGAGGTCAGATTGCGAAACCTGGCAACATGCTTGTATTGGCAGATGGCGAGGAGGGTACTGACTGCACACGCGACGTTGCGGCCAACACCGGCTACATCGTTTACGGCGAGAATATCCTGAAGAACGTCAGCGATGATGACTTCGACTTCATCATCACGGCAGCCAAGCCGACTGTGACCGGCGACGTGAACGACGATGGTACTGTGGATGGAGGCGACGCTCAGCAAGTCCTCAACGTGATGTCTGTTGATGGTTACGACGCGAAGTGCGACGTCAACAGGGACAACGTGGTGGACGGCGGCGACTATCAGCAGATCCTGAACATCATGTCTGCTCAGTAAACGACGGCAGGCTGAATAGCAAAAGCCCCCTGCGGAACGAACTGCAGGGGGCTTTTCTTATGGGTTGGGAGTTATGGGAGCAGGGGAAGCGACGCGAGTTATGCGAAGGTTGCCGAGAGCTTGGTGTAGGTCGTTTCGCTGCCCGTGACCTGTGCCTGAACCTTGAGCGAGCCGTCGGGCTGCTCTTCTATTTTGGTGAAGGAAACAGTCAAGTCGCTGACTTCATCCGGTGAGATGATGGCGAGGTACTTGACGTTCTTTGCCTTGCGAAGTGTGACGTTGCGATGCAAGGCGAGCCCAAGCAGTTCCTGCACCATTTGAACGATGCAGACGCCGGGCGTGATGGGATGTCCCGGGAAGTGCGCCTCGTAGATGGGCCACTCGGGATGTATGCGGAGTTGGAAGGTTGCCAAACCTTCCGTCTCCTGCTGTGAGAGGATGGTAAAAAGGTTATCTTGCAGTTTCATCTTCTTCAAAATGTAAGCGTTTCCAGCGGAGATAGAACTCCGGGTTCTCGAGTATGAGTTGATATTGCCTGTCTGTGAAGGCTTGAATGGTGCGTGCGGAGGTCAGCAGGGCGTTGTCCTTCGTGTCGCGAATCTCGTAGTCGAAGACGATTTTGGCAGCTGGAGTGAACTTGTAGGTGATGTCTATGCGGGGTTTCGTCGTGTAGAAGATGGGGCGCTGGTAGCGTATGTCCATGTCCACGATAGGCGCAAAGACATTATTCTTCAGGTAGTCATCGTAGCAAAGGCCGTAGTGATGCCCCCAAGCTTCACGCGCATCTTCCAGATAGAGCGGGTATGCGCCATGCCAGACGACGCCCATGATGTCCACTTCGCTGAAGCGAACTTCGAACTCTCGCGAGAACCGCAACTCCTTTTCCACTATTCTATTATACAACTTTATTCTTTAAGACCACGAATTACACGAATTACACGAATTATTTTCTGCTTTCCGACAAGGGCGCAGCCAATTCGTGAAATTCGTGGAATTCGTGGTTAGATGTCATTCTCATCGTATAAACTTACTGTTCACTCTGTTCCCCTTGCGCTATTTTCAAGCGTGTCGTGGCGATTGTTTCCTCGCCTACTCGCACTTCGGCACTGACCAAAGTCACGTCGAATATCTCCTGCTCGACCACGATTGTCGTGTTGAGCGTCTCACCTTCGCGTGGCAGGCGGACGATGTCGAGGTCCTTCACCTCTCCGATGAAGCCGAGGCGGACGCCGACTTTCAATACATATTTATTATAATAGCCGAGCCGCGCGGCACAAGTCTGCGCGATGTGTTCGATGAGTCCTGCAGCTGCAAGTTCTCCGTTCTCGCAGAAGACGTTGTCCGGACGAATGGTGAGGTCGCAAGTGGTCTGTGTCTCGCTGTAGTCCGTCAAGTGGTCCACCATAACGAACGGCGGCCTTTGCGGCAGGAGTTCAAGTATGTCTATTTCTCTAAACATTGAACTAAACTCTAATCCCTATTCTCTGATCTCTAATCCTTTACGTGTAGAGTCCTCCGTTTATCGATATGACTTCGCCCGTGATATAAGAGGCTGCGTCGGAGAGGAGGAAGCTAACCAGGTCGGCAACCTCTTCCGGACGACCGAACCTGCCCATGGGAATCTGCTGCTTCAGCTCGTCGACAGGCAGGTCTTTGGTCATGTCGGTCTCGATGAAGCCAGGGGCAACGGCATTGACCGTCACGTCGCGAGCGGCTGCTTCGAGTGCCAGGGCCTTCGTCGCGCCGATGAGTGCGGCCTTTGCAGCGCTGTAGTTTGTCTGTCCGGGCAAGCCTTTGAGGCCCGACAACGAAGTCATATTCACGATTCGTCCCCCGTGTTTCTTGCGAAGCATGGCTGGCAGGCAGCGACGCGTCACGTAGTAAAAGCCGTCGAGCGACGTGCTAAGTACGGCCTTCCAGTCGTCCGTCGGCATCATGAACATCATGCCGTCGCGGCGGATGCCGGCATTGTTGACGAGGTACGCGATGTAGTCCTCGGGATGAGCCTCCGTCCAAGCATCGAAGGCGCGGTCAACGTCCTGTTCGTTTGCCACGTTGAAAGGCATCAGTTCTGCCGTGCCTCCTGCAGCTTCTATCTCAGCCTTGACGGCCTCTGCAGCAGCCTGATTGCTCTGATAATTGATGATGACGGGCAGCCCCTGGGCAGCCAACTTCAGGCAGACGGCACGTCCCAATCCGCGGGAGCCGCCGGTAACTAAAGCATATTTCATAGCCGTGTCAGTTTTCCTAATGTATATAGTTTGCGGGTGCAAAGGTACGAAATATAATTCATAATTCATA
>JAGCNZ010000092.1 GCA_017645655.1 Bacteroidaceae bacterium
CTCTGGTGTACTTCTTCATCAGCTTTGGATGCTTACGGACGTAGGCATCGCAATAGGTGTCGGGCACGGTCTTTATTTCTATCACACCATACTTCGCGAGTCCGCCGTACTTCTTTGTAAACTCAGAGTCTTTGTGGACATACACGCTGTCAATCAGCAGGCCCCGCTGGGAAAAGTACCGAGGCATGTATGTGTCCACGTCATCGATGGATTCGCCCAATACTTGCCACTTTAATGAATCGGGCAGTGGCTCGCCATTCACCAGGATAAGCGTGGAGTCGATTCTGTCCTTGTCGTTTGGCCTGTTATTTCCTGTCCCCCGAAGTCGCAAAGTGTTCGGACTACCTAAGTCTGCAGATGTGGGAACGATAGTGGCATTAGCAATCATGCGTTGATGTTCTTCTCTTTCCTGTGGGGTGGAGGCGTAGATTTCTATTGAACCGTTCTTCCAGGGTATCTTTATGTCTTGCAAAAGTCCTTGCTCATTGAGGTACTCTTCAATACGTCTGTCGATTCCTTCTGACGTCATGCCACGTGAGTCAAACAGAGTCTTGCCGTTGACCGCCACGAGAAAAGAATCTGGTTTGCTATCTCCTATCCCCCGAAGTCGCATAGTGGTGCCCGAACCCAAGTCTGCCGAAGCGATGTCCTGATTTGCGATTTGATCTTGAAGAGCTTGGTCAACAGACGCGAAAGCGAGTCCTTCCATGTCATCCATCTTGGGTTTCTGAACAGCACCTGCATACTCACGGGCAGGAATATCAAGCCCTGTAGTAGCTGAAGCATTAGCTTTTGCTATAGTTAACTCTTTGCGTGGAGTAGCGACGGGTTTTGAGACTTCTGCAACTACTTCCTTTGCAGGCACTCTTGCGGGCTCGGACACATGCTCGGGCTGTGCAGGCTGTACTTGCGCTACTAATGGCTCCTCTTTCTGTGTCTTTCCTATATTAAATATAAGGAGCAACGCCACGGATGCTGCGATGCCGATACCCAAAGCCCAAGCGAGTACAGGGCGTCTCTTTGTCCCTTTCGAGATGACTTCCTGCTCGAAGCGTGCCCACTCCTTGTCCACGTCGGGCATGCCGATTCTCTTGTCGATGTCTTCAGTCTTCATGTTACTTTGCAATTTTAAGGGTTTCTCTGATTCTTGCCAAAGAGCGCGTGATGTGCTTGTTGACTGCCGACGAGCTGATGCCGAGCACGGAGGCAGTTTCCGCGTAGGTCATCTCTTCCTCGTAGTGCAACTGCAGCACTCGGCGGTCCTGCTCCGTCAAGTTGTCTTCTATGACTTGCTGCAACTGCTGCAACAGCTCTTCGCGCTCCTCATCCTTCTGCCAGGCAGTTTCCTTCTGAAGTTCTTCCTTCAGCCGCCTTTGCAGTTGTCTGTCGCGCAGGGTGTGCAGGCATTGGTTCCTCGTGGCAGAGAGCAGATAGCCTCGGATGCTTTCCGTGGCTATCTCAGGCTTGCCTCTCCACATCTGGACAAACACCTGATGCACCGCATCCTTAGCGTCGTCGGCATTCTCTACCAAGGAAAACGCCATGCGATACATGTGCGGATAGTTGTCCTTGAAGAGGCGTTCGAACTTCTGTTTACTGTAATCCATCATGTCTTTTCAGGCCTTTTACATTAATAAGACCATCGGGCAGCGAAATCAAATACCCTTTATTGCGAAAAAAACGCCGCGTGCGGCGTTTGCGATCCCCGCGTGCAGCGTTTTTTTATATCTTTCCGAGGATGCGGTCCATCACCCAGTTGACGCTGGTTGCCGAAATGCTGTCGGCGGTGCAGATGCTGCTTTGCTGCAGGTGCTCCACGACGCTCTGGATAATCGGCAACTGCACATGCGGAGGGTTCTCGATGCGCAGTTCCTGCTCTCCCTGCTCTGTGCGCAGCGTGATGGGTTCGTAGGTGAAGACAGAAAAGCACAGCTGGCCGCGGTCGCCGCTTAGCTCGATGCGGTCGGTGCGTGCACTCTCGTGACTGACAAAGCACCATGAGCCGCTGCCGGGCAAGCCGTCGGCAAACTGGAAGGCGGCGCTGACGGTGTCCTCCGTCTCATAGAGTCCGCCGCGATTGCTGCTGAAGCCTTTCGCCCTGACAATCGGTCCGAAGAGTTCTTGCAGCAGGTCAATCTGATGAGGAGCGAGGTCGTAGAAGTAGCCGCCACCGGCAATGTCGCGTTGTACACGCCATGGAAGTGCTGTGCTGTTGTAGTCGAGCAGGCGAGGCGGGCAGGCAAAGCGTATCTGCACAGATGTCACCTTGCCGATGGCGCCGTTTTCCAATAGTTCCTTCACCTTCAGGAAGTAAGGCAGATAGCGCCTGTAGTAAGCCACGAAGCACGGGATGCGCGTCTGCTCGCTGACACGGTTGATGCGCTGGCAGTCGAGGTAGCTGCTGGCGAGGGGTTTCTCTACATAGACGGGCTTGCCTGCCTTCATCGCCATGATGGCGTATGTGGCGTGCGAGGAAGGCGGCGTGGCGATGTAGATGGCGTTAACCTCCGGGTCGTTGATGAGCTGCAAAGCATCTGTGTACCAGCGCGGAATGTTGTGTCGCTCAGCATAAGAAGAGGCCTTTTCCTTGCTGCGACTCATCACGGCCTGTATCTTCGACCCGGGCACAAGGTTGAAAGCCGGGCCGCTCTTCTTCTCGGTGACTTCACCGCAACCGATGAAGCCCCAACGTATCTCCCTACTATAATTCATAATTTATAATTCACAATTCATAATTCGTAATGAGGCACTCCTGCAAAGAGAGCGCGGGGAGAAGTTCCTAATTAAAGAAGTTCCAGCTCAGGCCGAAGTGGATGGTCATGGGATTTATGGGGTAGTGCGGCACGAGGAAGGAGTGGCCGGAGCCAGCGTTGACATGGCGCGCTGCCACGTATATTCGGCAATGCTTCAAGTGCATGTTGGCGTAAGCACCAACGATGGGGTAGCTGCCTATCTTCATCCGCTCGAAGTTGGCATCTTGTACGGCAAATTGTTGAATTGCAGGGCAATAATCAGGAGCATAGTATGACGTGAAGTATCGCATATCAGCACCTATCTGCACTCGCAGGACTTTAGCAATACCAATACGGAAGAGCAGGTAGAGGTTGGTGTATATGTTGAGTTTGGGCAGTGGCAAGGCTTCCTGATTGGTGCTCGTCTGGTAGCTTATTTGGTTGTCCCAATGAATAAACTTCCAATTGAGGTCTTGGGCAAGTGTTGCTCCAAATACTTGTACACTTCCTGCCTGTCTAACGCCAACGGCATGGCTATAGTCGGTAGGAAGAACACTTGTCGCATTTTTCCCCTCGTGCAGAGTGTTCTGCATGCCAAAGTATGTGTAGTTGGAGACGTTCTCGAAGCCAACCTGCAGTCTTGTGCCAAACTTCTTGAGGCGCAAGTTGCCATCGACCCTGAGGCGCACCTCGCGGCTAAGGTCGTTGTTGTCCCACCAGGCAACCTGCGAGTGGTAGTGCCTGAAGAAGAAGTTGGGCTTGCGGTGCATGAAGCCGACATTAACATCGGCAATCAGCGTGTCGCGCCGGCCAAGACGTAGGTTCAGGTCGGTCTTGCCATCGATATTCAGGTCGCCAAGATGTTCCCCGATAAGCCAGACTTCGGCCGACGTGTTGAAGTGGAAACGGGAACCTTGCGTGCGAGTCAGCTCACTGCCTACCGAGACGTCGCTCTCCGTGTA
>JAGCNZ010000015.1 GCA_017645655.1 Bacteroidaceae bacterium
CCTTATATAATAAAGGACAGAACTACAAAGTCTTTATGATTCCTGCCTTGATGGGTATCTTGATGATGATGCTTTGCGGCTTCTTGCCTGCGCTTAACATTGTGGGCGAGAAAGAGCGTGGCACGATTGAGCAAATCAATGTCACGCCTGTCTCGAAGTGGTCGTTTATCCTTGCCAAGCTTATTCCTTATTGGATAATCGGACTGCTTGTGCTCACGGTCTGCATCGTGCTTTCGTGGCTCATTTATGGCATTACCTGCCAGGGACCGCTTGTCCTCATCTACATGCTTGCCATCCTGCTGGCACTTTTCTTCTCCTCCTTTGGACTCATCGTCAGCAACTACAGCGACACGATGCAGCAGGCCATGCTTGTCATGTGGTTCTTTGTTGTCTGCCTCATGCTCCTTTCCGGCCTCTTTACTCCTACGCGCTCCATGCCTGATTGGGCATACATGACCACCTACGTCAATCCCATGCACTACTTCATTGATGCCATCCGAACCGTCTTCGTGCGAGGCGGTGGCATACAAGCTATAGCACATCAGGTGGCAGCCCTCACAGGCATATCTGCTGTGATGTCAGTATGGGCAGTCGTGAGCTATAAGAAGAACAGCTAAAGCTTAGTCAATCATCTCGCAGCCCATGTAGGGAACAAGCACTTTGGGCACGCGGATGCCGTCGGTGGTTTGGTTGTTCTCCAAGATGGAGGCGACGATGCGGGGCAGAGCGAGGGCTGAGCCGTTGAGGGTGTGACAAAGTTCTGTCTTGCCTGTAGCGGTTCGACGAACGCGGCACTTCAAGCGGTTGGCCTGATAAGTGTCGAAGTTCGAAACGGAACTGACCTCGAGCCAACGCTGCTGGGCTTCGCTATAAACCTCGAAGTCGTAGCAAATGGCGCTGGTAAAGCTTTGGTCGCCACCGCAAAGACGAAGGATGCGATAGGGGAGTTCAAGCTTCTGCAACAGGCCTTCCACATGTGCAAGCATCTCCTTGTGGCTCTCTGCACTATGCTCCGGCGTGTCGATGCGTACAATCTCTATCTTGCTGAACTCATGCAGGCGGTTCAGTCCGCGCACGTCTTTGCCATAACTACCAGCTTCACGACGGAAGCATTGCGTGTAGGCGCAGTTCTTGATGGGCAGGTCTTTCTCGTCGAGAATCACATCGCGATAGATGTTCGTCACGGGCACCTCGGCCGTCGGGATGAGATACAAGTCATCGACCTCGCAGTGGTACATCTGGCCTTCCTTGTCAGGAAGCTGTCCTGTGCCGTAGCCCGAAGCGGTATTCACAACGGTTGGAGGCATGATTTCCTCGTAGCCGGACTTCTGTGCCTCATCGAGGAAGAAGTCAATCAAAGCGCGTTGAAGCCTTGCGCCCTTACCTCTGTAAACAGGGAAACCTGCTCCCGATATCTTGACGCCAAGGTCGAAGTCGATGAGATTGTACTTCTTGGCGAGCTCCCAATGCGGCAGCTTGGCTGTCTCGACAACAGGGTTCGCGTCCCAATTGCCCACGGTATCTTTGCCAAGAACACATTCCTTGAGGTTGGACTTCACGACCCAATTGTCTTCGGCACACGTTCCTTCGGGAACCTCATCGTAAGGAATGTTGGGAATCTGGCAGAGAAGACGGGTCAGTTCCTGCTCGGCCGTCTCCTTCTTGTTCTCAAGTTCCTTGCTGGTTTCCTTAAGTGCAGCAACCTTTTCCTTTACGGCATCTGCTTCCTCACGCTTGCCTTGCTTCATGAGCATACCAATCTCGGCAGCCAACTTCTTGGCATTTGAGAGGTTCTGGTCGAGTTCTGTCTGTGCACCGCGACGAGCTTTGTCAACGGCGATGACTTCTTCTATAGCCTGACGAGCGTCGGCGAAATGTTTCTTCTCCAAGCCTGCGATGACTCGTTCGGTTTCTTCTGTGATGAGTTTTAGTGTTAACATATCTATTTTTACTATTTGACGATTTACTATTTACGATTTTCTTTAGAACGGGAACCACACAAACGCAGCTGCATCCCAAAGTGCGTGACTAATAATGATTGCTCTCAGTTGGTTAGGCATAAGCCAATAGAGTCCGCCCCAAACGATGCCACAAACCAACGCTGCCATGATGAGCATAAAGTTTCCAGAAGGAAAATGAACTGCGGTATAGCAGGCCGTGGTCAGCAGGAAAGCAACAAACGGCGAACGGAACTTGGCAAGAGTTCTCTGCACATAACCTCTCCAGAAAATCTCCTCTGCAGGCCCGATGACGAAGAGCAAGAGTAAAGCCAGCAGGGTAGGCGAGACATCTCCCTTTATATTATATATAAGGTTCACCTGCGCGCGCGAAAAAGAAAAAAGGAGCTGCGACAGGATGTCACCGACATAGAATACCAACCAAAGCAGTGCCGCGATGATTAAAGCAAAGATGCAGGTAAAGGTTGCGGGCGGCGTGTCTTCTGGAGAGATGTCTGTCCCAATGCTCTTGCTCCCGCCAAAAGCGAAGGCAAGGCAAGTGAGAATGAGTGCCGAGACACTCATATAAATCCAGAAGTTTATGTGAGGTGTCGTCCAAGGCGAGAACATGATGAACCACAGCAAAGCCGCAATAAGCAGACTCATCACGAGTTTGCTTTTGTCGCGTATCTTTATGGTATTGCTTGCTGTCATGTTGCTTTATGTTAGAGCTTCAATGATAAGTCCAATAGCAAGTGTCAAGCTGAAGGCAAGTTGCAGTTTAGCTGTCGCTTCGTCAAGGGTAGCGATGGCTTTGATGCCTTCTGTCTTGCATGAAAGCATCTGCTTGCAGTTGCCAAGAGCAATGGGGAGGGTGATGAATGTCAGTAGCGTCCAGAGACTTACATTTCCTAATAGTGCTACAATCAACAGCCAACAATAGGGCAGAATCATCTCGAAGAGATAGACGTTTATTGCTGTTGCTCTGCCTGTTAACATGGCAAATGTGCTGATGCTGGCTCTTCTGTCAGTCTCGATGTCTCGTGCATTGTTGGCATGAAGGATGGCAACCGTGATGCTTCCTACCGGAACGGCAAGCCAAAGCACTTGTGGCACGACATTGTCTGTGCAGATGAATGTGGTGCCGAGCATGGGCAGGAGTGCATAGCAAGCCATGATGACGAGGTCGCCCAGGGCAGCATACTTCAATGGTGGATAAAGTAATGAGAGGGCAATGCCTGCGAGGCCGAACCACAATAGAGTTATGCCTGTTTGCCATACCATCAGCAACCCCATCGCAACGGCTGCGACTTGGAGGCTGACGGAAAGTGTCAAGACCTCTTTGGGCGTGAACTGTTTGTCGGTAAGAATGCGGACACCATATGTGTCGGGGGCATCCACGCCGCGCTTGTAGTCATGATAGTCACTCCAGACATTGCCGGCAGCATGCACAAGAACGATGTTCACGAGAGCCATGATGCCGAGCCACCAGTTGACGTCCATGCCTTTGCTCCAAAGGAACATCATCGTCACGAAGACTGGCATCGTGGAGGCAGGGAAGGACCAAGGCCTTGTTGCCAGCACCCATTCTTTTATCGTGTGACCCTTCATAGTTAATTCCTAATTCATCTTTTTTAATTCATAATTCTCAATTCATAATTCATAATTATTTCTTCGGTTAAACTCAGGATGTAGTCTTATTATGAATTGTGAATGATGAATTAATATAAAAGCATAGTCCCCTCAGTGCTGAAAGCATGAGGGGACCTTAATTTGAGTTGTGATTGTCTGTTTCAGGTGAGCGAAGACGCCCTTATGCCTCAGCGGTGACGGGAACGACGCTTACAGTACTGCGGTCGAGACGACCTTTCCTGAACTGTACGGTTCCATCAACGAGAGCATAGAGAGTGTTGTCCTTGCCCATAGCCACGTTAGTGCCAGGATAGTGACGTGTGCCGCGCTGACGAACGATGATGTTGCCTGCGACGCACTTCTCGCCACCGAAAATCTTAACACCTAATCTCTGAGCAGCCGATTCGCGGCCGTTCTTAGAGCTACCTACACCTTTTTTATGTGCCATTTTGTTTAGTCTTTAGCGTTAAACATTAAGCGTTGATACCCTTGATGGTCAGTTCGGTGAACTGCTGGCGATGACCGTTGAGCTTGCGATAGCCCTTGCGACGCTTCTTGTGGAAGACGAGCACTTTGTCGCCCTTTACCAGGGGTGAAACGACTTCGGCCGTAACTTTTGCGCCTTCGACGGTGGGAGCTCCCACTGTGATGGTGCCGTTGTCGACCAATAACACATTCTCAAATTCAACAGTCTTGCCTGCTTCTGCTTCGGGCATGTGGTGAACGAAGAGTTTCTGACCCTCCTCAACACGGAACTGCTGACCGTTAATCTCTACGATTGCGTACATTTTAATTAATTATTATAACGGGTTTGACCGCGGGGCGGAGCCAACTCGTGACCCTCTTTTTCTGGCCTCTACGGCATAAATCGGCTGCAAAGGTACACTTTTTCTTTTGTTCTGCCAAATTTTTCGGCAAGAAAATGTGCTTATTTTGATACTTTATTCTACGTAGCTTTCAAGGAGCTTTGCATTCTCGTCGGGCAAGATGGTTACTTCCGGGATGGATGCTGGCACGACGAGTGACTCGCCTTGATGCAGGAAGATGCCTTGTCCGGCTGGGCTGAGGAAGCAGCATTGGCCGTCGAGGCACATGTAAACCCTGAAGCTGTCGATGCCTGAATAGTCGCGGCGGAAGGGTTTCGTCAGTTTCAACTCGTTGGTCGTGAAGAAGGGACATTCCACGAGACTCACGATGGCGTCACGACTTTCGGTGTAGGCGACTTTCGGGTCGGTGGTGATGTCCTGGAAGTTTATTGCTTCGAGTGCGAGCTCGGTGTGTAGTTCGCGGAGGTTGCCGTCGCGGTCTCGACGCAGGTAGTCGTAGATGCGATAGGTCACGTCGCTGGTCTGCTGAATCTCTGCGATGACCATTCCTGCGCCTATTCCATGCACGCGACCTGCCGGGATGTAGAAGCAATCGCCTTCGCTGACGTTGACCTTGTTGAGGTCATCCTCGATGCTACCGTCGGCTACCTTCTGGGCGTAGTCGCTCGTCTCGATTTTCTGTCGGAAACCTGCAATGAGTTGGCTGCCGCGGTCGGCATCTACGACGTACCACATCTCGTTCTTGCCCATCTTGCCATGCCTTTTTGCGCTGAGTGCGTCGTCGGGGTGAACCTGAATCGAGAGGTCCTGGCGGGCATCGATGAACTTGATGAGGAGGGGGAAGTCGCTGCCGAACTTCTCCGTGTTCTTCTTGCCGAGGAAGTCGGCACCGTAGCGAGCAACAATTTCGGGGAGTGTCAGGCCTTTGTCTATGCCGTTTGTGGCGATGGATTCAGAGCCTTTTACTGCAGAGACGACCCACGTCTCGGAGCCCCAAAGTGTGGGCTTGAAGATTGGACTAAACTTGAGTATTTCCATATTACATTATTTTATTTTGTTCATCCTAAACACGATTCTTGCCAGCCGCAGCTCTTCTTCCTTGTAGATGTCGCCGTACTCCTTCATGGCTTTGTCCATGTCGTCGGACTTGGCATTCTCGAAGTAGTCGAGCAGTTCGCTCATGCAGTCGTCTCCCAACACTTCGTCCGTGAAGTATGTGATGTCGAGTCGACGCTTCTGCTCGGCAAGCAACTCGAGTTCGTCGAGCACCTCGTCCAGTCCGAGCCCTTCGCTTTCGGCATAGGAGTCGAGTGCGAGGTGGCGGTCGATGGCTGTGATGAGTTTGATTTGCTGCTTGGCCAGTTGTGAGACGGTGTGTCCGTTGACGGGATTTTCCGCCTGTGCCTGTTCCAGGATTGAGTCGATTTCTGGCACATCCGACTCGGTCTCGCTGATGGATTCGTCGTCTGGAATCGTGACGGACTTCGGTTTCTTGGCGAACTTCTTGCCTGTTGCAGTCGGCATCAGGGCGTTCTTCTTCGTCACCATCTGCTTGATGAGGCCGTTCTCGTAGGCGGTGTCGATGATGGTTGCCCAGTAGTCTTCGTCGTTCGTTTCGCCCACGCCGAAGTATTCCTTGTCAAAGAGTTCGTATTCTTCTATCTGGCGGCTCCTTCTGCCCATCAGAAAGTCGATGAGCAACTGGCGCGGCGCGGGCATGTTAATCTCCACGAGCGCCTTGATGAGCTTCACTATAGGATCTTTCGCTTCCATGAATATTATTTATAGACTTAAGCCCTCTTCCTCGGAAGAGGATTTAGGAGAGGCTTCTCCCCTTAGAGATGAGAGGATTCACCTTTCGGGGTGCAAATATAGAACATTTATCTATTGCGTCAAAGGAAAAAGTGATTTTTTTCGAAAATAAGTTGTTAATTCGTTTGCAGGAAATGGGGTGGTTCCTTACCAAAAACTTTACAAAATCAGGTCTGACGAGTCGCACAAAAACTTGTAAAGTATTTTTCCTGCCTTCGAAAAACGGCAAAATTCCGACTGCAAAACGGAGAGATTCCAAACATCGCATGGAGTGTTTTCAAATATTCCACGTGATATTTGCCGATTTCACACGTGATGTTTGCCGTTTATCCTGCCTTAAATGGGGGCCGAAACAGCCTTTTTCGACCACTTTTACAGCATTGTTTACATTCCCCGGGAAGTTAACTGTCTGAGTGCGACCAAGATAACCTTTTCTCCAAAAATCGTGTCTTTTCAGCCGCGGCACAGTTCGCCTGCAAATATCGCCAGGAAAACATGCCAGAATCGCGAATTTTCACGACATTCTCCTCTGCCGAAGCAGCAAAGTGCAAAAGGCTTCACGTCCAGAGTTAAAATTGTCACAATTCGGGCGAAGGGTGTACTTCTTTTTTCCTTTTTATATATAAAATGTATTGTAAACACAGTTTTTAACACTTCTTAACTGAGAAAGTATAGTCTCGAATCGTATATTTGTATATATTTGCGCATGATTTATGGAAGATTGTACTCAATTAACCGAACAAACCTAACAAACTATAATAACTAACATTTAATTCCAAAACATGAGAAAAACAAAACTCTTCAGCCTTGCTCTGCTTGCAGCAGCATGGCTTGCAGGCGGTTCTGCCCTGGCTTGGGACGTACCCGCACAAGACGCAGACGGCGTTTATCAGATTAGCACGGCATCCGAACTCGAATGGTATGCCGAGTACGTCAACTCGTGCGTCGAAGGTGACACAGAAGGCAACAATGCCAAACTGCTGTCGAAGGCTGTGCTTACGGCCGACATCGACCTGGCAGGCATTACTCACTTGCCTATCGGAGCAAACACTACCTTTAAGTTCGATGGCGAGTTCGACGGGCAGTTCCATCGCATCAAGAACATGATTATCAACAACACTGCTGAGAATCAGGCTTTCTTCGGTTGCGTTCGTGGTAATGCAATCATCAAGAACATCATCATCGACAAGAGCTGCTCAATTACAGCAGGCACCCGTGCAGCAGGCCTTATCGGCACCTTGCAGACAGCTGCCGACGGCAAGTGCCGCATCCTCAACTGCGTGAACGAAGCCAATGTGACCAGCGTCTCAGGTGTCGCTGCCGGCATCATCGGCGCAGGCCAGTCAGGCTATGCTTTCTTCAAGATACACAACTGTGTCAACATAGGTAAGATTCAAGGCGCAAGCAATAACTATGCTGCAGCATTCAACGGATGGGGCGGTAATAGTGGCAAAGGCAATAGTGAGGTTTGGAACTGCTATAACGTTGGTGAGCTTAGTCCTCTCGATGGAAACGACGCCTTCTTCCGCGGTTCTTTCCGCAGCGTGCAGAACTGCTACGATGCTGTGTCAACTGTCTATCAGACTGGCGTATCAGCTATTTCTGCCGTAGACATCGCCAACGGTCGCCTCTGCTACCTTCTCAACCAAGGCGCGACGGAAGGCATCAGCTTCAAGCAGCAAATCGGCGTTGACCCGTATCCCATGCCTGTAGCAGACGGTCCTCTCGTTTATGAGGTTGCCGACTACAATTGCGACGGCACTCCTAAAGGCTCTGTTACCTACAGCAACACAGAAGGCGGCACTCGCGATCCTCACACTTTTGTCGCAACATCATACTATTGCACAGTCTGCGGCGCTCTCAACGAAACCTTTGTCTCTGAGAGCTCAGACGGCTTCTACCACCTCAGCACACCAATGGAAGTAGAGTGGTTCTCTGAAATGGTAAAGGCAGGCTATGGCGCAATGAAGGTTAAACTTGATGCCGACATTGACTATGAAGGCGTTGCCGACGCGCACATGCCTATTGGTACAAGTGCTAACAAGTTCTTCGGTCACTTCGACGGTCAAGGTCATCGCATCAAGGGTATGGTGCTGACAACAGCCAGCAGACTCGAGAACCGCGGCTACGACGGCAACGGCTTCTTCGGTTCTGTTCGCGGTGGCGGTACTGCGACCAACGGCATCGTGAACAACGAGGTCATCATCGAGAACCTCATCATCGATGCATCTTGCTCCGTTCAGCACGACAACAACTTCGCAGCAGGTGTTGTGGCTCACGTCAACAGCCGCATCAACAACGACAGCCACATCATCATCCGCTATTGCGGCAACGAGGCAAACGTCAGCTCAACAGGTAAGAACATCGCCGGCATCCTTGGTTGCGTTGAAGGCACAGAGGTAGGTCTCACTATTATGCAGTGCTACAACACAGGTAACATCCATGGTGGAGCAGGCGAAAGTGCTGCTATCTGCGGTTGGACAGGTACTCCGAAGGATTACTTGGTTAAGGTCGCCAGCGGTTGCTGGAACATTGGCGAGGTGAGTGGTATTGATGGAAACGGCTACAACCTCTTCCGCGCAGGCACTCTCAACGGCGAGCTATATCCGGCTATCGTCAATTGCGTCGACCTCTGCACAGCAAATACAGGCAATCAGGGTAAGTTTGTCATCAATACGACAGACCCCGTGGCAAGTGGCGAGCTTTGCTATCTCTTGAATGGCGACCAGAGCAACATCACATGGACACAGACTCTTGGCACAGAAGACATGCCCAACATGTATGGCACATCCGACCGAGTTTACCAGGCTGGCACAAAGAATTGCCTGGGTGAAGCATTGGGAAGCGTTACTTATAATAATGTGAGCGGCGAGACAATACAGCTCGACCACAACTTCAATCCCGTGATTGGTATGTGCGATGTCTGCTACAAGGCCGCATACGAGGAGCCTGCTCTTGTCGACGGCTTCTATGAAATCAAGAATGCCGGCAACCTGGAATGGTTTAGCCACAAGGTGGACCTGGGTGGCGACGCAAACCTCCAGATTAACGGCAAGCTGATGAACGACATTGATATGCTTAGCATCGAAAACCTCCACTTGCCTATCGGCGTAAGTACCGGCAAGAAGTACAACGGTACATTCGACGGTCAGGGCTTCCGCATCAAGAACATGATCATTGAGCGTCCCACTGACTCGAACATCGGCTTCTTCGGTTTCCTGCGCGGCAATGCTGCCAACACGACAGTCAAGAACCTCATCATCGATGCTTCTTGTACCATTCACGGCTACAACCGCGTGGGCGGCATCACTGGCAGCTGCCAGAACAATGGCACGCTCATCACCATCGAGAACGTCGTCAACGAGGCTACCATTATTGCTGAGCATCAGGATGCTGCCGGCATCATTGGCGGTCAGGAAGGCAACGGTCCCAAGTGGCTCATCAAGAACGTGCTGAACACAGGTACCGTTACAGCTAAGAACGAGGCTCCTTATGCAGGTGCTCTTTGCTGCTACCTTGGTGGCAACAATGAAAGCGTTATCGAGAACTTCGTTAACCTTGGAACCATCAACGGACACAGAGGCGGTAACATCGGTCGCATTGCTGGTACTCGTACTAACATCATTGACCTTTCCGATACAGACTTCGAGAGCAGTCTCGAGACGAACTACGGTCTTGATACTGGCATGACGAGTGCTGACATCGCAGGTGGCAGACTGGCCTACACCGTTGGCTGGTGGCAGGAGCTTGACGTGGATGCTTATCCCATGCCATTCGAGAAGGCTGGTGCCGTCGTCTATAGAACTGGCGAAGAGCGCTGCGATGGTGCAGATAATGAGAACACTGTTTACTCCAACACCGAGGGTACAATCGTGACAGGCAGCCACGATTACAATGCAACGACTGGTCTTTGCGACCTTTGCGACATGCCCAATCCCGACTTCAAGTCATTGGCTGACGGCTTCTACGTACTCGACAATGTAATCGACATGAAGTGGTTCGCAGCTATGGTTCACTACATTGATCCTGCTATCAACGGTAAGCTGACGTCGGACCTCGACTTCGAGAATGGCAACTGCCGCATTGGTACTGACGCTAAGGCATATCGTGGCACATTCCAGGGTGGCGACCACGTCATCTCGAACTTCGTGGTTGACAACAACGAGATCTTCCAGGGCTTGTTCGGTTACGTTACCGGCGGTGCTGACATCTCCGGCCTTGTATTCGACAACACATGTTCTATCAAGTGTAACGCAAGAGGTGCCATGATTGGTGGCGCCAAGGATGGTGGCACAGTGAAGCTGACCCGCCTGGGCAACGAAGGCAATGTGACTACTACGAACGAGAATGCTGCAGGCATCATCGGCACTGACATGTCGGGTGCTTGCGTGCTCCAGATTGACCAGTGCTACAGCACGGGTACTATCGTGGGCGGTAGAGAAAGTGCTCAGATTGCAGGTTGGACTGGCAACAACTCCTTGATTAGTAACAGTTGGTCGTGTGCCGAGGTTACTGGTGTACAGAGCGGTCGCGAGTTCTCTCGCTACGGTGGCGACAACCACGGCGGACAGTACGTGAACTGCTTCACCACATATCACGAGACTAACGCGGGTCTGACGTACGACACTTCGGCTGAGGACTTTGCTTCCGGAAAGGTGGCTTACACCATTTGCAAGGAGGCCGGCAGCACAATCTTCGGTCAGGCAATCGGCACAGATGCCGTTCCGACATTCTTCGGACCTGAGGTCAGCTATGTAGGCGACGCAGGTTATGCAACCCTCTACAACCCGTCAACTGGCTACGAGCTTGCTGGCGACGTGGTTGCCAACGTAGCACGTTTCAGCGTATCATGGCTGAGTCTCACGCCGATTGACAACATTCCCGCCGGCACTCCTGTCATTCTGAAGGGTACTTACTACAACAAGGTGGAGGCTGAGTTGCCTGCTATCGACATCATCAACAACCTGCAGGGCACGGATGCTCCTCTGGAGGCTGACGGCTCTCAGTACTGCCTCGCCAAGCTTGACGACGTGATTGGCTTCTACAAGGTTACTCCTGGCACAATCATTCCTGCAGGCAAGGCTTACTATCAGAGGACGAGTGGCGTGAAGGTATTCTACTTCGACGACGACAACGCAACCGGCATCGAGGACCTCAGCGACCTGAAGGACGCTCAGGGCACGGACGGGGCCATCTACAACATCGCTGGCCAGCGCCTCAGCAAGATGCAGCGCGGCATCAACATCATCAATGGCAAAAAGGTACTCAAATAATGAAGTACGTTAAACCAACTATCGAAATGAACCTGGCTTCGGCAGCCACGATGATTGCCGAAACCCTGCGTGTTTTCACCGACGAGGACGTGACCGTCGACGGTGGAGAAGGCCTGACAAAGGAAAACAACGCATGGGATATCTGGGGCGAGGATTAAACCTCGATTTCGATAACTGACAGAAGAGGGGGACAGACCAGCAAAGGTTTGTCCCCCTCTAATTTTGTCTCTGCAAACGTCACGTGGGTAAAATGAAAATATCACGTGTAATATTTCAAATATCACGTGGGTAAAATGAATTTATCACGTGGGTAAATTTCAAACCTCACGTGGGTGAATCAAAATCGACACGTGGATTTGAACAATTTGACGTGTTGAATTTTAGGTTTTGACGTGTTGGAATTCTATCTTCGCAAGGCAGTTCTCCTCTCTCTCACTTCTCGAACGGATTTCCTTTAGGGTCGCGGCTTACGACCCAGCGGAAGGCGTTGACGAAGAGCAGGTTCTGTGTCGCGTCGATGAAGCCTTCGTCGCCGTGCCCCATGTTCAGGTAAATCATTCTGTATTTCCTGTTGGTCCAGACGATGGGGAAGTCGCCCCATCTCACGACATCCTTCAGGCCGAAGGGATACATCTTTTGCGAGATGGAGAGCAGCACGTCCACATCGGGATTCTTTCGCGGGCTGGGATTCCACTGATAGAACTCGCTGGCCGGCGCAACAAAGGATTGCGGCAGACTATTGGTGACGGGATGCTGCTGCGTGTCACACTGCACGAGGGCAGGTTGAGGCGGCCAGTTGTTGCAATAGAATGTGCCGCAGCCCAAAAACTCGTTGAGCCAAGGCCAATTGGTGCCCTTGTCGTTGTAGGCGGAGGCATGGAAACCCATCCATCCCCCGCCGTTCTCGATGTACTGCTCGAAGGCGTCGCGCTGTGCTTTGCCGCCCGGCATTGCGTTCAGGCTGATGATGATGGAGTAGTCCTTCAGGCGTTCGTAGGGATAGTCGGCAAGCGACGTCGTCACATCCATGAGCCATCCCTCGCCGTACGTCAGCTTGCGGAAGAACTCGATGGCTTGCTTGTCGAACTGCACATGCGCTTCCTCAGCATGAGGCTCGTAGTGAACGAGGGCACGGAAACGAGGCGCACGGGCATAGTTGGCAGGATAACCCTCCTGCCCAACCTGCTGCCCGTCGTCTTTTGCCTGCTGTCCGTCGTCTTCTAAAGTCCATTGGATAGCGTTCTCGAAGAGTCTGATGAAGGCGCGATTCTGGAAAAGCGACCTGCTGTGCCCGAACTGGAAATAGACGTTGCGAGCCTTCTTCTTCTGATTTGACCAGACGACGGGGTGGTCGCCCATCTTGATGTCGGTCGGGATGGAGTAGGTGCTCTCGTCGACATTAGCAAGGACATGGGCGTTGCGGCGAGGGCTGACATCGTATGTGTACCATTCATCCTCCTGAATTGTAAAGGTTCGAGGCACGCCCTGGGTCACAGGGTGCTGCAGGTCTTCCAGTTGAACTGTCGCGTCGCACCTGTCGGCAATGTAGTTCTGATAGCGTATCTTGCCCAGAAACTCTGAGAACCAGTCCCACATCGGGTAGCCGTCGAACTCGCCGAGAAGGCTTGCGTGGTGAAACCCGATGTAGCTCCCGACGCCTTTGTCGATGTAGCGTTGCATGTCTTTCTGTGCCGCGCTGCTCCACGCATAGGGAGGGTAGTTCAGCTGGAGCACGAGTTGGTACTTCATCAGTTCGCCTTTGCCGATGTCTTTTGCTGAGTTCAGAACCGTCAGCTCCATGTGGAAACGTTCCTTCTGACGCTCGAGCCATTCCAGTCCGGCAGCCGTGAAGCCCTCGTGCAGCCCGCCTCGTTCAGCCAATACCAACACTTTGCGCGGCTCTGCCGCACGCCTCGCAGCCACTTTTGCCTCACTAAGCGCAGCCAGCAAGCATAGCACGATGGCAGCCAGCCAACGCCATCCGATGCGCCTCTTCATTGCTAAACCGATGTCTAATAGAGTACTTTCCTGCCGTCCTCGATGACGATTCCTTTCTTCTGCCCTTTCGAGACGGGCATTCCCTGCAGGTTGTAGGCAGGTAGAGACGTTTTCTCAGGTGTGAAGGCCTGCGGGTCCTCTATTCCTGTCGCCATGTCTGCTGTTTGGTCTTCCACGATGAACTTGCTCTCGTCTTTGTCTCCAGTAATGCACAAAAAGCGGTCCGAGCGGATGCCTCGGATGTCGACAGTCTGCTTGCTCTGGCTGGTGTTGCTCACGATGAGGTTGAGATATTGGTCGGGCGACGAGAGATGATAGGTCTGGTAGAACCATTTCTTGCCGTTGATGGTGGTGCTTGTCGTGATGCGCTTGCCGGGGAAGTTGCCGCTGAACTTCGTGTCGTTGTTGTCCCAGACGTAGAAAGTCATGTATGACCATCCGACGTCGGAGTGGACATAAAGCGTGATGTCGTGCGGCACGAAGATATCGTACTTGCGACTCTGTATGCCATAGACCTCTCCGCCGGACAGGATGCCAGCAGTCAGGGTGCATGAGGACTCGATGCTAAGCGTGCTTCCGCTGTCGATTTGTGCACTCTCGGCAGTCGGTGTGGTGCCGTCCGTCGTATAGACAATCTTGGCTCCGGAGAGGTTTGTTGCTGCCTTGAGCTTGACGCTCAAAGGTGCCTCGTACCTGCCATCCGGCACATCCATCCATACGGTGTTGGCGCTGCGGTTCAGGAGATAACGGTAACCTTTGCCGGACAGGATTTCTGTGAACTCGTTTTGGTCAGCATTGTAGTTGTTCGGAGAGTTTCCCACGACGCAAAGCAGCGTGCCTCGCTTGCCGTAGACTGCTTTCGCATAGAAATTGTTGTCGGTCCATTTCTCCTCACATCCCGAGGTGTTCGTGATGCCGGCAATACGCCTGGCCAGTATCATCTGCTTGATGGCGTACTTGCAATCCCGCCAATGCGTGTAGAAGACGCAGGGCGTGCCGGGCATCGCCAGCAGGTAGGCGTTCGCAGCAAGCGTGTCAGAACGGATGGGGTCTTGCTCCGGACCATTGACGCGATGCTCGGTATCGTGGTTCTCCAGGAAGGTTACGGCATACTGTTTGTAGTTGTCTTCGGCCGAGAGCGGCTTTTGGTCCCAGCCCAGCCAGCGCCAGTTCCTGTTGCTGATGGCGTCGCGAACACGATAGCGGAACTGGAAGTCGAAGGCAGCACTGGTGGGATACTCGGCAACGTAGCCACGAGTGTAGTTCACCCATTCCCTAATCTTATCGGTGCTGTCCCAGAATTCACCAACGCTGAAGGCTGGCCTTGCATACATATTATAGTCGGCAATGAAGCTCGCCCAAAAGCCCTTGACCATGTCGTAGCGGAATCCAACGTAGCCGATGTCCTCGAGAAGAAACTTGAGATAGGCTTTGATGCAGTCCTGCACGTTAGGGTTCTTATGGTCCAGGTCACGGCATCCCGACCAGTCCTCGCCGGTGTCCTCGTTTATCGAGAGCGATATGCCTTGCCCGTCTGCCCAGCTTGCTGTCGCCCCGCCATCGTCGTTCTTGCATACATCTGTTGAGCCCATCTGGTAAGTTACCCCGTTGTATGTCTCGACGGGGAAGTCTGTCCAAGAACCTCCCGCACCCAAACTGTTGCGATGGTTCACGACAACATCGGCGATGAAGCCAGTTCCCTTGTCCCGATAGGTAGCAATCATGCTCCTGAGCTCCGCTTCTGAGCCGAAAGAACTCTTCTGGTTGAAGTAATAGACAGGCATATAGCCCATCGTGTTATAGTCGGAGTTGCACCATCCGCTCTGCGGAATCCATACGAGCTGGAAATACGGCGCGATCTCATCTGCCTGCGCTTCGAGCTTTCCCCAGGACGTCTCGCTGTAGGAATCCCAATAGAAGCCCTGTAGCATCACCCCTTCGTAATCATAAGGCCAGCCTTGTGCGAAAGCCGCCATATGCAGCGCAAGGGCCAATAGTAAAGTTGTAAGTTTCTTCATATGGTATGTTATTTTTTTTGATGTTTCTTGTTACGTTTCCAAACGCGGCACGTGATGTTTGAAATTTACCCACGTGATAAATTCATTTTACCCACGTGATATTTCAAATATTCCACGTGATAATTTGATTTTACCCACGTGATGATTTCAATCAGGGCTGGGGTACTTTGTAGCGGTCGCCTGTCTGCTTGATGATTTCACGCTTGAAACTCTCTGGATATCCTGGGCGAAGGACGGGACGAGGGTTGCCTCCGGGAGTCTTCTCGAACTGCCCGTTCTCGTCTGTTCGCTTGACGGCCATGTCGTTGTATTTCACGATGATGAGCTGCGCGAGCTGGTTCCATTCGTCCATCATCGCGCTGGCAACGCGGTGGCTGTATGCCGAGAGATACTTGATGGCTTCCTCCTTGCTCATGCTTGCCGCTTGGCTCTCGACGTCGCCCTGCAGAGAGTTGTAGTCCGCCTCCAGCCTGTCGCGCACCTTTTGCAGTTCGGGGAAGAGCAGATTATAGCGCAGATAGACCATGTTGCTGACCCAGTTCTCTACCCAATACGCGCTGCGAGTGGAGAAATGGAAGGCGTCGGCAGTATTCTTGTCGTAGCACTCGGGGGCTTGCGTCGTGTTGCAATAGATGGGCGTAAAGGCCGTCATGTTTGCTTCGTCGTTGGCAAACCACGTGACTCCGCCGATGTGATTGGGCAGCCAGGAGCGCATCTGACTCACATAGACGCAGGCCGACTGCTGAGTGCTGATGGGACGCTCGTTGAAATACTTCGTTCCATCGACCTCGAAGCTGAGTGGAGTGGGGCGGTACGGCATTTCCCAGGGACCCATTCCTAAGTCCTCGGTCAGTGCCATCGGCGTGCCTTCGTAGTGGTCGCGCATCATGTCCTTGACGTCTTGAACAGCGAGCGGAGCCTTGGGTCGCACGTAAAGTGGGAGGACTTTGCCTTTCGTGTCGCCCATCGCATAAGGCAGATAAGGGCTCATATCCTCGGCTGCCCACCTGTTGTAATAGCTCCAAATGCGTGCCTCGCAATAGCGAAGTGCACCGAAGTCTGCGGGAGCGTAAGCGTCTGCAAACGAGAAGTCTGCATCTTTTCCACTGAAGTAACCCTTCTCTCTCGCAAAGCTGATGACGTCCTTTGCGTAGAGGCAGTTCTTCTTGTCCTTGAGCGGGAACTGATGAATGCGGCTCTGGTTGGCGTGGCCACTAATGCAATCGTCTGGGATACGCACCGCCACCCACACAGTTCCCTTGCGTCCGGGGCCTTTGCCTATCATCTCAAGAATCCACGCCTCGTTGGGGTCAGCCACGGTAAAGCTCTCTCCTTCGCTCTCGTATCCGTAGGTCTCGACCAGTTTTGTCATGACTTCGATGGCTTCGCGGGCTGTTTTGGAACGTTGAAGACCGAGCACCATGAGCGAACCATAGTCGATAAGTCCGCTGATGGTGTCTGTCAACTCAGCCCGGCCGCCGTAGGTCGTCTCGTGAATCGACACTTGAAACTCGTTCATCAGACCTACAATGCCGTAAGTATGAGCGACTTCCGGAATCTCTCCCAGGTAGTTGTTACTTTCGTAATGATACAGAGGATGCATCGTTCCGGCAGGGTGATCGGCTGCGGGAATCACGCGCAGAGGCTCGAAGGAGCCATAGTCGTCCTGGCTGTAGGAGATAATCACGCTGCCGTCCTTCGAGGCTTTCTTGCCGACAATCAAGTTCGTGCAGGCTTGAACACTATTGAACATTGACCATTGAACATTGACCAATAATGCTCCGAGAAGTATAATAAATCTTTTCATAACACACTATTTGATGATTAGTTTATCGCTTCCAGCGGCTTTGAAACTCATGTCGAGACCTTTCACGCTGTGGGTCAAGGCTCCAAAGGAAATGAAGTCCACGCCGGCTTTGGCATACGGAATCATTGTCTCGAAAGTGATGCCGCCGCTCGATTCCGTTTCGCATCGGCCCGCAACTATCTCCACGGCTTTCTTCGTGTCCTCGGGTGTGAAGTTGTCGAACATGATGCGGTCGCAACCCTCGGCAAGGGCTTCGTCCAATTCCTTCCAGTTCCTCACCTCACATTCAATCTTAAGGTCCTTGCCTTTCTCTTTCAAGTATTGCTTCGCACGACTTATCGCGTTGTGCACACCCCCGCAGAAATCGATGTGATTGTCTTTCAGGAGAATCATGTCGAAGAGTCCGATGCGATGGTTCATGCCGCCGCCTATCTTCACAGCCTCTTTTTCGAGCATTCGCATGCCTGGTGTCGTCTTGCGAGTATCCAGGACGCGCGTCTTTGTGCCGGCATCGATGAGGGCTTGCTGATAACGGTGTGTCATCGTGGCAATGCCGCTCATTCGCTGCAAGATATTGAGCATGAGGCGCTCCGTCTGCAGGAGGCTCTGCACCTTTCCCTTGACGCTCATCACGATGTCGCCCGGCTTGACGTGCGCTCCGTCCTCGATGTATGTCTCGACCTGCAGGTCTGGGTCAAAACGATGAAACACTTTCTTTGCAATCTCGTTGCCTGCAAAGATGCCTTCTTCCTTGATGAGAAGCTTGCTTTCGCCCATCTCGGTGGCAGGGATGCAACAAAGCGTCGTGTGGTCTCCGTCGCCGATGTCCTCGGCAAAAGACAGGTCAATAAGTCTGTCGTTGAGTTCTTCTACTGATAACATCTTATTTATTTACGATTTACGATTTACGATTTACTATTTATTTACGATTTAATTATTTGACGATTTACGGCGGCAGTAAATTTATCACTCTTCACTCTTCATTCTTCATTTATTCATGATGATACGGTTCGCCGTTCAGGATGGTCATCGCTCTGTACACTTGCTCCACGAAGAACATGCGAACCATTTGGTGGGAGAGTGTCATGCGGCTCAGGCTGACTTCCTCGTTGCCCCGTTTATGTATTGCGTCGGAGAAGCCGTAAGGTCCTCCGACGATGAAGACGAGGCGCTTCGGGCCTGCCGACATCTTCTTTTGCATCCATGCGGCAAACTCCATGCTTGTCCGTTCGCTGCCGTGCTCGTCGAGGAGCACCACGTAGTCTCCTGCCTGCAGGCACTTCTGGATGAGTTCGCCCTCGCGTTCCTTCTGCTCGTTTTGGCTGAGGCCCTTGGTGTTCTTAAGCTCGGGGATGACCTCTACGGCGAATGGAATGTAGTGACAGATGCGGTCAACGTATTCCTTTATGATAGCGTCGAAGCGCTTGTCCGTGGTCTTGCCCACCACTATGAGCACGCCTTTCATATGGTTTTATCCTTAATCTTTATTCTTTATTCCTCAGTTGGCGGCGCGACATACTCGTAGCAACCAGCATCGGGACCTTCGTCGGCGAGTCGGCTCACGCCCTTTCTGTCGAAAGCGGGAATGCCTGCATAGTTCGGGTCGGCAAGCGAGCGAATCATGCTGCTGTCCTTCGGCGTGAAGTCATAGAAGAAGTTTTCGGTGTCGAAAAGCACGAAGTTGTCCTCACGCACGAGTTTCTCTTCCTCGTTCTTCTTTTTGTCCTGATCGAAGACGCATGCCATGAAGTGCTCCTCGTCGTCGACCGGCGGTGTGTTGAGGAAGCTGTGATGGAAGAGATAATCGCATGTGCCGTCCTGCGGAATGTTCTCTCCCATGATGACATCCGGGCCGTAACCTGTGATGACGCAGTTGATGAAGTGTGCCTTGCGCAGCAATCCGTACTCGCCATAGTCTTCGGAACTGACGAGATGCAAGCCGTCGCCACGATTCGCCGTGAAGGGATAGAACTGAGCCAGCGTGCAATAGGTGAACGTGTGGCTGCCTCCGTTGATGTTCACGGTGTGTCCCAACGTGTTGCTTATCTGCGTGTTTGTGACTTTGCTGACGCAGTTGTTGAGTTGCAAGCCGTCGCCTCCGATGTTGTGAAGTATGCAGCAATCGAGTGTGACTGATGGCTTTGTCTCATCTGGCTTGACCTGTTCGGTGTCTTCAACGATGATGCCGAAGAGCGAACTGTGCAGGTCGCATTGATAGAACTCGTTGCCGAAGCTGCCTTTATGAATGACGACGCCTTCCCAGCGACTGGGCGTGTTGTCATAGAGAAGGTAGTCGAACATGTGGTCCATCCTGTCGCCTCTGAGCACGACGGGTTTCTCGATGCTTCCCTCCACCAGCAGTTTTCCATACACGTGCAGGGCTGCCTTGTCGTGGAACATGAGTGTCGTGCCTTCGGTTAGCGTGAGCGTTGCTCCAGACATTACCACCAGCGAGTCGTAGATGACGTAGGCTTTGTCGGTCAGCAACGTCATGTCCTCATTGACAACCAGTCCTCCTTTCTGTATGTAAGCGTCGACGGAGCCTCCGCTGAGCACGACGCTCTGCTTTGCGCCGTTCTCCAAAGTGAAGTGCAACTTGTCTTCAAAGTATAGCGGCTCGTTGGTTCCGACCTCAGGAGGTGTCATCTCGATGCGTATGACGAGGCTGTCGTGCTTCAACACCTCGAAGTCGTGCCACTCTCCTCCGACGAGATATCGCCCGTCGACGTTGACGCGGAATCTGCTCGCTGCCCCGCCTTCCAGTTGAATCGTGCTGATGCGCATGCCGTTGCCATTGTTGTTGAATGCGTAGAGCGTCTTTGTGCTGCTTGGAATGGTGCTGATGAGTGTGTCGAAGGCAATCGTGTCCTGCGAGAACTCAAGGCGGAAGCTGGGGTTGTCCGAGAAGCTTTCGTAGTTGGAGCAAGCCACGACGAGCAAGGCCAGCATAGACAGCAAAGGCAGGAAAACCTTTTTATTGAAGTTTGAATATTGAAGATTGAGCATTATTTCTTCACGTTTTTAGTTCTTTGGTGCTTCTTTCAGGATGGCGAGAAGGTGGTCCCAAACCATTTGAACTGTAGGTATGAGCAGTTTCTCGTCGGGACTATGCACGCCGCGAAGTGTCGGGCCCATGCTGATCATGTCCATTCCTGGGAACTTCTCGCTGAAGAGTCCGCACTCCAGGCCGGCATGGATGCCGAGCACCATTGGGTCTTTCTTGAAGAGCTTCTTGTATTGCTCCACGGCGATGCTTAGTATCTTGCTGTTAGGATTCATCTTCCATCCCGGATAACCCTCGCCGATGTCGACTTTTGCACCTGCCAACTCGAAAGCAGCTGCGAAGGTATTTGCCATGTTGACGCGGGCGCTGTAGATGCTGCTACGCTGGCTGCCCAGCACGTCGATGGTCTTCGTTTCGGGTTTCATGTGTATGCTGGCGAGGTTGCTGCTCGTCTCGACGAGGTCGTCAATGTCCTGGCAATAGGCAAAGACGCCGTTGTCGACGGCTTGCAGAGCCTTGATGAGGCGCTGACTGCAGTCTTTGTTGATGGCAGACACGGCGGGCGTCTCGCTTTCGAGCAAGAACTTCATCGTCTTTTCTGTGACGCTGTATTCGTCTTCCACGTCGGCCTGGAAGAGGTTCCAGTCGACCGTGATGCTCTCTTTGTCCTTGGTCGGCAGGGCACACAGGCACCATGCTTCGCGAGGGATGGCATTGTGCAGGCCGCCGGCTTGTATGTCGACGATGCGCAAGTCGTACTTTTGCTGAGAGAGGTAAAGGAATCGTGCCAGCAACTTGTTAGCATTGGCGCGTTTCTTGCTGATGTCGTCGCCGCTATGTCCGCCGGTGAGTCCTTTTATGGCGAGCGAGAAGGTGAAGAAGCCAGCGGGAAGCGGTTCGTCCTGATAGTCGAAATGTGCGAGCGTGCGGCATCCTCCGGCGCATGACACGAAGATTTGTCCTTCGTCCTCGCTGTCGAGGTTGACCATCAGGCGTCCGGTCATGAAGTCAGCCTGCATGCCTTCCGCTCCTGTCAGGCCGGTCTCCTCGTCACGCGTGAAGACGCATTCCAGCGGTCCGTGCTCGATGTCCGTCGATTCCAGCAGAGCCATCTCCATAGCCACGCCGATGCCGTCGTCGGCACCCAGCGTCGTGCCCTTTGCCTTCAGCCATTCGCCGTCCACGTAGGTCTGGATGGCATCCTTCGTGAAGTCGAATTCCACGTCGCGGTTCTTCTCGCACACCATGTCCATGTGGCTTTGCAGAACGATTGTCTGACGGTCCTCCATGCCTGGAGTCGCGGGTTTGCGGATGATGACGTTGCCCGCCTCGTCGCGACGCGTGTCGAGTCCGAGGTTTCGACCGAAGTCGAGCAGGAACTCGATCATCTTCTCTTCCTTCTTCGAGGGACGGGGAATTTGATTTACTTGTGCGAAGCACTTGAATACACTTTGGGGTTGCAATAAAGATTTATCCATATTTGATGATTTTATCTAAGTTTATAACTATAATTTCCGCAATTTATTGTATCTTTGCAGACAAAGTTACGAATAAGCGGGCGAAATGCAAAGAAAAAAGAAATTTTTCTTTCTTTTAGAGCCCGAAACGGCTTACGATACATTCAAATACACGAAAAGATGTTGAAACTTGCACTCATAACCCTCGGAATTGTTGCGCTCTGTATGCTGTTTCTGTGTGTCAAGATACTTTTGAAGCCTGGCGGCAAGTTCGGAAGCTCCCATATTGGTGGCAGCCAGGCTATGCGTGAGCGAGGCATCCATTGCGTTCAGAGCATGGACGCTTTCGAGCGACGAGAACGGAAACATGCTAAGGAGCGGGTTGACAAAAAGTAAGTGGTTTTCCGATTCTTCGAGCAAAGTGTCAAAACGTATAGTGTCAAAAATAAGCGCAAAACACGTCAAATTTGCCGACTTGACAGGGTTAGTTTGCCGACGCAACACGGTGTGTTTTCAAACATCACACGTGATAAATCAATTTTACCCACGTGATATTTGAAATCCTGACAGGTGTCGTCGGGTTAGAAAATGCTCTAAAATCTGTTCGGAATCACGCTTTTTTGACCATTTTATCCTCGAGTTTAGAACAAGTAAACGTGCCTGTTTCTTTTTTGATTAGTGTAACCCGTTGATTCTCAGCGTGCATTTGAATCCTGCGCATTTTGGCGAAAAAATGACCCTAAGCAAGGTCGATGACCAAACAGGCGATTTTTGAGCGCTAATAAAAAAGCAGAAAGTAAGTACTTCCTGCCTTTTTGATTGCAATTTGTCAGTTTTGTTATGGCTGCTTTGCTGCAATTCGCTCGAGCGTCTGATACACCTGCATCAGTCCTCTGGGAACGTGGAAACAGCCTTTCCACTTGCCGCCTTTGAGTGTCAGCAACACTTCGCCGCGTCTGTTCAGGTAGCCGAACCACTCGGGATACTCGGGGTCCATGAAGTGGCTCCACACGTACTCGTGCACCTTCATGAACCAATCGAGGCATTCCTGCCTGCCTGTCAGCTCGTAGCCCTTTATCATCGTGATGAGCGTCTCGATGTGTACCCACCAAAGCTTCTGGTCCCATTCGAGTTGCTGCAACGGCCTGCCCAGTCTGTCCATGAAGTAGAAAATGCCACCATACTGCTTGTCCCAACCATACTCGGCCTCCCTAAGTGCGATGTGAACCGCTTTATCTATGAGGTCCTGACGTGCCAGGCGTTTGCCCAAATCCATGATAAACCACATGGCTTCTATGGCGTGACCGGGGTTCAAGAGGCGTCCCTCGTGGCAATCAACCAGGCTTCCATCCTTGCTGACATGCTCGACGACGAGGTCCAACTCTGGCCTGTAGAACACGTCCAGCACTTCGTGCAGGCAGATGTCGATGGTCTCTTGCAGGAACTTAGGCTCCAACAAGTCCTCAATCTCCAAGGCAACATTGCAAAGTATCATGGGCAGAGCGAAGTCTTTGAGGGCACGAGCACCCTGAGCAGCCTTGCTCCAACGGCCTTTTGGATTGGTTCTCTTCGAGAGCACGATGTCGAAAGTCTTCTTGGCAATCTCGGCATATTCCTGAATGCCAGTAGCTTTGTAGAGCTGGCCGAAAGCAATCACGGCAAAGGTGTACGAGAAGATGTTGTAAGGCTCCACAAGCGGACGACCCTCTCTGTCGAGCGAAAAGTACCAGTTCAGCTGGCCGTCGTGCCCGTACTTCTTCAGGAACTCGGCACCCTGAATGGCTGCATCAAGCCATTCCTGCCGCTTCTCTACCTTATTATATAATGTAGAGAGCATCCACACCTCACGGCCTTGCAGCCAAATGAACTTGTCGGTGTCATAGACTTCGCCGTTCCGCTCGATGCACGTGAAGTATCCACCGAACTCTTTATCAATACTGTTCTCCATCCAGAAGGGCATCACCCTCTCCAGAAGCTCGCTCTTGTATTGAGCAGCCAATAAATTAAAATCTAGCATAATGATGTACTATTTAGCGATTTACAATGTACAATTTATTTACAATTTAGTAATTTAACTATTTACTTTCCACTCTCGCGGGGAGGGGGCTTGCCATGCTTAGTATTAGTGCCACTATCACGCTAACTACTATCCCCGTTGCTCCGAAGAGGAAGAAGTTCACATCGGTGTAGAG
>JAGCNZ010000093.1 GCA_017645655.1 Bacteroidaceae bacterium
CAGTTTGTGATTGCGTTGATAGCTCTCCGACGAGGAACGTGTGGCGGCAGTGTTAGGGAGATAGGTTTCAGTCTCTTGGCTGCTGGCGCGCCAGTCATCGTCGTGCGCCAATCCGCCCGTAAAACTGTAGTTGCTCTTCAGGTCGTGGGTTCCCTCCTTGCGCTGCCAGTTGTGCTGATAGCCTGTCGACGCGCCGAGCTCTTTGCCAAAACCGCTGCCCATGTAGGCAGAGCTCCCACTCATATTACGGCGCCAATGCCTGTCGATACTGTTGACATTGGCAAAGACCATCACAGGGTCAGTCTTCGACAAACGGTTCGCTATCAGTTCACCATCGTAGTACTTCTTTGTCTGGTAACCAGCCTTCACGTCGCCATACCAGCGGTCGAGGAAGCCGGGTTTGATGCTGAGGTCGAGCACCATGTCTTCCTTGCCGTCGTCCTTGCCCGTGCGCTCGCTTAGCTCCGACTGCTTGTTGTATGCCTTGATGTCTTGCACGGCTTCTGCGGGCAGTTGCTTCACCAAGTCATCGCCGCCAAAGAGACTCTCGCCATCCATCGTGATGCGGATGGGCTTGCCGTTCCATGAGAGTTTGCCCTCGTCATCGACCTCAACGCCAGGCAACTTCTTAATCAGTTCGTCCAGTCTTGCGCCCTCCTGCAAATGGAACGCCTCGGGATGGAATACTATCGTATCGCCCTTGACGGTGAAACGGCGTGCGCGGCCTGTCACCTCCACCATCTTCATCATTTGCGGCGACATCTTCAGTTCTATCGTTCCTATGTCGAGCGTGTCCTTATTGCTGTCGCTGAAGGCCAACACGGGCTTCGACTTTGTATAGTAACCAAGCATGGATACCTCGATGTTGCCTCGGCCATTGGCTGAGAAGGCGAACATCCCCAACGAGTCAGTCTTTGTGCTCTTCATCGAATAACCGTAGTCTCCAAAACGCTGAGTGTGTTTCACCATAGCATCTGGCAATGCTTCCCTTGTCTCGGCATCCACCACACGTCCCTTGACGATGTCTGCCATTGCCACTGTTTGCGTGCTTACAAAGAGGCACAGCAGTAGCAGGATGCGGAGGCTTCCGCATCGAAAACATTTCTTTTTCATAAGATTATTGTTTAGTAGTTAGCTATCAACTGGTCGAGAGTCATGCTCGGGTCAGTCACCCCGAAACCTTCCTTCTTCAGTTTCTGTTTGCGGTGCTGCACGGCAGAGACGGAGATGACGTAGATGGCAGAAAGGGCTGTGTTTGATAGCCGCAGCCGTGTGAGCATACAAAGCCGGATGTCATCCTCGCTGAACTGCGGGAACTGCGCTCGCAGGCGGCTGACGAACCCTCCGTCCATCGTGTCCAACGTCATCTCTATCTCGCGCCAGTTGCGGGCATTGATGATGGTGCGCTTGCCTGCCGTAGGCTCCAGCATGTCGAGTATCTCGCTCTTGTCCATGATGTGGCCTCGCAGCATGGCAATCATGGCATCCTTCTGGCGCAGACGTTCCGCCAACTGCTCCGACTCGCGCTGATGGCTCTCGCGTTCTTGTTCGTGACGTTGCCAAACCCTATTGCGCCAGTTCCTAAAGAGGAGAATAAGGACGAGCACAGCCAGCACCAGCACGACGATGACAGCCGTCATAAGCCTTCGCTGCAGCATGGCCGACTTCTTCACATAGCCTGGCGCAAGGTACGTGTCGCGGTTGACAGAGAAGTTCTGCTCTTCCAGTTTCGTCTCGTTTTCATAAGATTGCCGCCAATGCTTCGTGTCATCTTCGTGGTGTTCCTGCTGGGCCTCCTCATACATGCCGACAGGCACGGTGACCTCTCCGAAGGTGAACGTGGATTTTGACACGCGTAAGGTACATGTGTAGCCAAAGTCGGCGTGCGGCAGTGCCCAGAGAGAGTCGAGACACAGAAAAACACTGTCGGTGACCGCCGGCGACGGAGGCGCTTCGAGGTGCCGCGCCATGAGCTCTGCGATGCGTTCCAGGGAACCGAAGTGGTGTAGGTCGAAGGGAGAGCGAAGGAGCACGGTGAAGCCGTAGTCGTTGAGCATCGTCAGCAGCCAGCGCGGCTGGTCGGGCGACAGACGGTAGTGCTCCAAGGCACAGTGCAGGTAGAACGCCGGATATGCTGCGTTGTGGAAGGGCATGCGATTGAAGAACTTGTCGTAGGCGCGGTAGGCCAGGGCGTGGTCTTCGGTCGTCTCGGCACAATGGATGGCCAGGAGGAAGAGCCGATTGATCTGCACGGGCACGATGCTGTCGTTCTGCCGACGGCTGAGCGCAAAACAGATGCGCCCGAAACGGCGCAAGTCGTCCGCGTCATCGCTTGTTCCTCCGAGGCTCTTCTCTTCATAATAATGGTATATGCGCAGGCGACAACTGTCATCCGGCACGGCTTGGTCGTCCTTGTCCTGGATGTAGGACTTGCGCTTGAAGTTCCATGTCTCGGCATCCGACGAGAGGCAAGACGTTGTGTCGGCGTTGCGCAGATACCACCGCTCCTCGTACACCAGGGCCCGCAGCAGGTCGTAGAGCATCCGCGAGCTTTCCGTCAGCCGCATCGTGTCGATCTGCTCCAGCAGTCGTTCCGTACTGTCCGCATCCGCGAACACTATGTTCTCTGCCGCCCGGAGTAACCGCTTCTGCGGCAGGTCCCGCAAACTCCATCCTGTGCCGCCCACCAAGGCCAGTGCCAGCACTGCGATGATGATTCCTATTGTCTTCCTTTTCATGTCGTTTTTGTTTTGTCGCTGCAAAGATACGGCAATTCTTTGGCCTCTACAAGAGAAAAGGATGGAAATCGTTATTCAACCAATTACACCATGATAATCAACTCGTTGAATGGTTCTTTTCCATCCTCTTTCCATCTTATGAGGTGGAATACTCAACCATAAATGACACAAAGAACAAAAAGTGAAGCCGCTTTGTCTGTAAGATCAAAGCGGCTTCGTTATTTCGACAGAAGCAAAAACGTTATAGGTTTGATTTCAGCTTGTGCCGCTTGTGCTTCTTCAGATATTGCAGAAGGTCTAATGGGCGGTCGCTCTGAATGATGGCACCGCCTCTGTCCAATAACCAGCCCCAGCTTTCGTCAGGCTCACCCAGCTCTACGGCCCGGTCATCGTCGTGGCCGTCACAAAGGCTGGCCCAAATGCTGTTGAGCCATATCTTGATGCCTGCATCACGCACCTTTTGAAGCAAGCGACCTACGTTTTCGTCGTACTTGCTTATGCAACACTCTATGGCGACGGGATGAATGCTGATGAACTCGTCGAGAGTCCTCTCTGCGTTCGCGTCGTTCAGGTTCACGATGGGCATGTAGATGACTTTGTCAAGTATCGCGCCGTTCTCGCGCATCACCTTGTCGATGGAGTTGCTTGACTTAATGATGACTTGGTTTGTGGTGCCTGTCTTCTCCATCAGTTCATACACTTGCTGAAAGTAGTCGTAGCCCTTATCGATGTTGATAAGTATCCTCCCTTTGCAAAGGACGAGGACTTCTTCAAGCGTAGGGATGTGGTTGCGGGTGGCGGCTGCATTGTGCTGGGGAAGAAGGCGCAGTTTCTGTATCTCGTCGTAGGTCAAGTCGGCCACCTTGCCTTTCCCGTTGGTACAGCGGTCAACCGTCGGGTCGTGCATCAGTACGAGCTGGCCGTCTTTGGTGCGCCGCACGTCAATTTCAATCATGTCGATGCCCATGTCGATGCAGCTTTGGAAGGCAGGAATGGAGTTCTCGGGATGGTTGCGCCAGTCGCCCCGATGTGCCACGACGGTAACGTACCTGGGATTGCGGAAGAGGTTGTCACGCAATACATCTGATTTGTCCCTCGACAGAACGCTCAAGGACACGATGGTCAGGACGACCAAAAGAAAAGTTCTTTTCATGGGGCTTCTTTATTTGTTTCATTTCACTTCGCCATTCGTTGCCTGTTTGAGGGTGAGAGGCACGTATACCATATTATATATATAAGGTTCCTCTTCGTAGAAGAAAGCGATGCGACCGTCCTTTTGCTGGCACATGGTGGAGTAGGCCGAGCGCTTGTCGGTGACTTGCATACCCAATTTCCAGTCCTCAGCAAAGGCAGCGGTCGTGTACTTCTTGCCTTCCTCGAGGACCTTGTAGAAGATAGAAACGTCGGCTCGTGTGTCGGCTTTCGGGAGGCTTTGAAGAGCGACGTGGCAAGGCTTGCCGTCGGAAACGCGACGCCCGCGGACGATGAGAATCTCGCCGTTGCAGCTGTTGGCACCCACTTTGATGCCCGTCGGCACATCGTGACTATTGACGGGTTTGTCCCAAGAACCTTTCGTAGTGCTGCCCTCGGCGAAGGTCCAGATGTTGAACGTGCGGCCGTACCACTTTCTGCCGCTCAGCACGATTTGTCCCGAAGGCAGTTCCTCCACCTTTGGCTCGTCGCTGTCCGGAGCAGCTTGGAACGTCGCGTCGCCTCCCAAAAGCTGCCAGTTCATGCCCATGTCATCGCTGTAAACGACATACGCACCCTTGAGTCCTGTGCCTTTCAACAGCAGAGCGGCATAGAGACGATAGTAGTCGCCGGCTTTCGTCACACGGCTCTGCAGGATTTTTCCGCTGCCAAAGAAGCCAGCATATGCAAAAATGCCCATTCCATCGTCTGTTTTAGTTGTCTGGAACATCGCGCCTTCTTTGCCCCAGAACTGCGTCGTGATGTCTTCAGGCTCACTCCAGGTGTGCCCGCCATCCGTGGTGATTTGCCTTGCGATAAACGGCCTGTAGTCTGCTTTGGCATATCCGTAGATACATTTCCCGCTGACAGTGATGAGGACACCACGCTTGCTTTCGCGGTCAAAACAGAGTGCCGGATCGCCGAAACCCACGCCGAAAATGTTGTCATTTCCGCCCATTCCATCGGAAATTTTAGTCTCTGCGGACCATTTTTTGCCGTTGTTCTTGGAGATACGCATCACCTCGTCGACCTCTCCGAAACCGATGTCCGACCCACAGATGCGGTAATCATAGATGGCGACAAGTTCACCTTTGCTGTTCTTGGCGATTGACGGGATGCGATACACGTCGCGAGTGCTGTCGTTGCTATGCGCCAGGATTTGCATGCCGTCGAGTGGTTTGGCCTGAGCGAAGACATTCAAAGGCAGGACGAGAAGCAGGATGATGAGCTTCGCGCAACAGTCTTTCGTGCAACCCTCGCAGCAGCTGCACTTATTGTCGCTCTTCAGAAAATGATACAAAACGTAGCCCGCAACAGCGATTACGACAAGAAGAAGGATGATACTCTGTATGTTCATGGTTATAGAAGTGAAATGATTTGGAAGGTTAAGAATGCGACAATCCACGCGATGACACATTGTCCGACCATGATGAACAGCATCCACTTGGTGCCGAGCTCGCGTCGGATGGTTGCCATCGTTGCCATGCAAGGCGTATAGAGCAGGCAGAAGACGAGCAAGGAAAACGCCACGCCAGGCGTAAAGACACTCGTAATCGCCACTCCAGCAAAGAGTGTACTGAGCGTGCTCACTACCACCTCTTTCGCCAACAAACCGCTAACTAAGGACGTCACCACGCGCCAATCGCCGCAACCGAGTGGTTCGAAGACAGGTGCGACGAGGCTCGATATCTGTGCCAGCATGCTCCGCGAGGCTTCTTCGGCAGGCACCATCTGCAAGTGGAAGTCGAATGTCTGCAAGAGCCAAATGACGATACTGGCGATGAATATCACCGTGAAGGCTCGGTTCAGGAAGTCTTTCGCCTTGTCCCACAGCAGATGCCAGACATTCATGGCTACCGGCATGCGATAGTTGGGCAGTTCCATGACGAATGGCACCGCTTCGCCTCGGAAGAGAGTCCGTTTCAGAAGGAGCGCCACGACGATGCCCACGAGGATGCCAATCACGTAGAGCGACATCATCACCCACGCCGCGTGCCTCGGAAAGAAAGCCGCCGCGAAGAAAGCATATATGGGAATCTTGGCGGTGCAGGACATGAAGGGAGTCAGCAGAATAGTGAGCCGTCGGTCGCGTTCGCTGGGAAGAGTCCTGCTGGCCATAATGCCGGGAACCGAGCAACCGAACCCAATCAGCAAAGGTACAATGCTGCGACCGGAAAGACCTAAGCCTCTGAGCAGTCGGTCCATGACGAATGCGATGCGTGCCATATAGCCTGTATCCTCGAGCATGCTGAGGAAGAAGAAGAGTATGACGATGAGCGGCAGGAAGACAAGCACGGTGCCGACGCCGGAATAAATGCCGTCGATGATAAGCGAATGCACGGGCGGAGCGATGTTCCACTGGGTAAGTGTGGCATCGGAGAACGCCGTGAAGCGGTCTATGCCGTCCTGAAAAAGGTCTTGCAACCAGGCACCTATGGTGTTGAAGGTCAGGTAGAAGACTGCCGCCATGATGAGAAGGAAGGCGGGAATGGCAGTGTATCGGCCTGTCAAGACCTTGTCGATGCGGATGCTTCGGCGGTGTTCGTGGCTTTCTTCGGGGTGCACGACGCAGCACTCGCTGACTTGCAGGATGAAGTGGAACCGCATATCTGCGAGTGCGGCACAGCGGTCGAGGCCTCTTTCTTCCTCCATCTGGCAGATGATATGCTCGATGGTTTCCTGCTCATTCTGTGTGAGGTTGAGGGCCGACGCCACCAGTCTGTCGCCTTCTATCAGCTTGCTTGCGGCGAAACGGACAGGTATGCCGGCATCCTGGGCATGGTCTTCGATGAAATGCATGATGGCGTGGAGGCAACGATGCACAGCACCGCCGTGTTCCGTGGGACTGCAGAAGTCCTGCCGTGCCGGGCCTTCGTTGTAGCGGGCTACGTGGATGGCGTGGCTCACGACCTCGTCCACACCCTCATTCTTCATGGCGCTGATGGGGATGACAGGTATGCCGAGCATTCGCTCCATGCGGTTGATGCGGATGGTTCCGCCGTTGCTCCGCACCTCGTCCATCATGTTGAGAGCCAGCACCATAGGGATGCCGAGCTCCATCAACTGCATGGTGAGGTAGAGATTACGTTCGATGTTGGTGGCATCGACGATGTTGATGATGCCGCTCGGCTTGTTTTCGAGGATGAAGCGGCGGCTGATGACCTCTTCGCTGGTGTATGGACTGAGGCTGTAGATGCCGGGAAGGTCGGTGACGGATGCTTCGGGATAGCCTTTGATGATGCCGTCCTTGCGGTCGATTGTCACGCCTGGGAAGTTGCCGACGTGTTGCTTGCTGCCCGTCAACTGATTGAAAAGTGTCGTCTTTCCGCAGTTCTGATTGCCGACAAGGGCAAAGGTGAGAGGACCCTTTTTAGCCGATGAAATGGGGTGAAATGCGTCTTCGTCGTGATAGCGACCTTCCTCGCCGAAGCCCGGATGCAGCCCCCCTCCAACCTCCCCCCAAGGAGGGAGGCTTTTTTCGCGTTGCTTCCGCTCACTTCCCTCCTCCTCGAGGGAGGGATTAAGGGAGGGAGCTACCTCAATCTGCTCAGCGTCGGCAAGTCGCAAGGTGAGTTCGTATCCATGAATTCGCAGCTCCATCGGGTCGCCGAGGGGTGCGTACTTCTGGAGCGTCACCTGTGTGCCGGGTATCATTCCCATGTCGAGGAAATGCTGCCGGAGTGCGCCTTCGCCTCCCACCTTGAGGATGGTGGCCGATTGTCCCTTGTTGAGTTCTCTGAGTGTCATCGTTCTGTCGGTTATGACCTTTCGCTCTGCAAAGTTACGAAAAAAGAGGCACATAGCAAACAGCCACGTGCCTCAAAGGGACAAAATTACCTAAAAATGATGACGCGACTGGGGAGGTTTTTCATCTACGCACGTGACGTTTTCAATTTACCCACGTGATAAATTCATTTTACCCACGTGATATTTGAAATATTACACGTGATATTTTCATTTTACCCACGTGACGTTTGCGAACCATATATATAAGGTACGTCAAAACGGCGAGTAACGGCGGTCGAGGCTCAACGTGAAATCACCAGTCACATCAAGGTCTTATTCCTCGGGTTCAGCGGGAGGTTCGGGCGTTTCCTCTTTCTTCTTTGCCAGATACTCGGGCAGCGCCATGCCTGCCTGGTCGAAGAGTTCGGCAAGAGGAGGCACGCTCTTCATCAATCCGGCGAGGAAGTTGGCTGTACTTGTCTTGCCGTCGCCAGCGCCGCCATTGTCCCAAACGGTCACCTTGTCGATGTTGATGCCCTTTATCGCCTCGACCTGAGTCTTGACGAGGTCAGGGAGTTTCTCCAAGAGAAGCAGTGTGTAAGCCTTCGTAGCATCGCCGCCGGCAGCCTGAATCATCTTGTCGTAGCCCTCGGCCTGCTTCGTCAGGATTTGGAACAAGCCCTTTGCCTCGGCTTCCATCTTGGCGAAGATGGCGTCAGCCTCACCCTTTGCGTTGACACGCTTCTGCTCAGCCTCAGCCTCGGCAGCAATGACGAGTCGCTTCTTCTCTATTTCCTGTGCCACGATGACGTTAGCCTGCTGGCTCGCACGCTCCCTGTCGGCACGCGCATTCTCGGCTTTCTGCTCTGCGGCATACGCCTCCTCGAGTGCCTGAGCACTTGCCACCTTCTCGGCAGCCACGGCTTTACGCTGAGCCTCGGCTTCCCGCTCACGGCGCACGGCATCGGAATTTGCAATGGCTATCTTGGCTTCATTCTCGCCCTTCACTGCTTCGGCATTCGCTTCGGCAGTCCGTATGCGCGTCTCTCGCACGGCCTCAGCCTTACCGATTTCGCCGTTTCGCTCCTGTTCGGCTACCCGCACCTTCGCCTCATTGATGGCCTTCGCGGCGGCTTCCTGTCCGAGGGCTTCGATGTAGCCACTCTCATCCTTGATGTCCGTCACGTTGACGTTGATGAGTCTCAAGCCAATCTTCTTCAACTCGACCTCGACGTTAGCCGTGATAGCCTCGAGGAACTTGTCGCGGTCGCTGTTCAACTCCTCGATGCTCATAGTGGCAATGACCAGACGCAACTGGCCGAAGAGGATGTCGCGGGCAAGCTCCTGAATCTGCTGAGGCGTTTGTCCGAGCAAGCGCTCCGCGGCTGCCAGCATGCTTTCGGGTTCCGTGCTGATGCCCACGGTGAAGCGACACGGCACGTCTACGCGGATGTTCTGCTTCGAGAGGGCATTCGTGAGGTTCGCGTCGATGCCTATCGGCGTCAGGGACAGGTAGGCATAATCCTCGATGATGGGCCAGACGAAAGCACCGCCGCCGTGCACGCATTTGGCACTCTTGCTGTTGCCACGGTTGCCATAAATCACCAAAATCTTGTCGCTGGGACAACGGCGATAGCGATTAATAATGGCCATGAAGAGGAAGACGAGTACGATGACTCCAATCACAATAAGATAGAAGGGTTCCATAAGGCAATTTACTATTTAATGATTTACTTAATTCTTTTTCGCTATGACGTTATTACTTTATTACGATATCACGAATCAAGCCAAAGGCTCAACTATCAAAACACTCCTGTCGATGACCTTCGTCACCCTGACCTTCGTGCCGCTCGTGATGGCGTCGCCTTCCGTCTGGGCCGGCAACTCCTGCACCGAGCCGTGGAAACTAATCTGCACTTTGCCGCTGCCGCTGCGCTGACCGGGGATTCTGATGTATACCTCACACACCTGCCCCACGCTCTCCTCGATGCGATAGGAGCCGTTGCCCTCGAGTTTCATCAGCTGACGATACATTATTATAAAGGCAGCAACCATGATGCAACCGCACAGGATGGCTGCCACGGCAAGCAGGAAGCGGTTCTCTATCACGTTGCTCAGGCAAACGCCGCCCCATCCGACACCCAACAGAAAGTTCACCGTGTTGCGAATCGTAAAGAGTTGAATGGCTCCGCCGGTGTCCATCGTATCGCCGTTGCCGTCGCTCATGTCCTCACCTCCCGTGTCGAGGTCGCCCATGTCGCCGCCCGCATCGGTATCTCCAAGACCAATCAGCGTCAATGTCATCTGGATAAGGAAAATGATGGAGACAGCGATGGCTATCGTCCAATAGGCGCGCAAGTAAGGAGGCAACGCCTGATACCAGTCAAGAAATGCAGTCATCATAGTTCACATAATTAGTTGTTCCGAAGTACAAAGTTAGCGAAATTCAGTGAAACGGGCAACGAAAGTTTGCTTTATATCATGCTTTTCGCTACTTTTGCAAACACTAAATATCAAAATTATGCCTAACACAGAAAGAAATCACCTGTTGCACATCTTCTCCTGCTGCCCGAAATGCGGGTCGGGGAGGTTCGCTGTGGATACCGAGAAAAGCAAGCGCTGCGAGGACTGCGGCTTTGTGTACTTTATGAATCCGAGTGCCTCGACGGTGGCCGTCATCATAGATGAAGAGAACCGGCTCATGGTCGTGCGGCGCAGCAAGGAGCCTGCGAAGGGTACGCTCGACTTGCCCGGCGGCTTCTGCGACTGCCATGAAACGGGCGAAGAGGGTGTCAGGCGAGAAGTCATGGAAGAGACCGGACTCGAAGTCACCGAGGCGCGCTATCTCTTCTCGCTGCCCAACATGTATCGCTACTCTGGCCTCGACATCCCGACACTCGACCTCTTCTTCCTTTGCAAGGTAAAGGAGACGAAGGGCGCAACAGCGATGGACGATGCCGGCGAAGTGCTGTGGTTGCCTTGGCAGGACGTCAAGCCGGCAGACTTCGGGTTGAAATCCATCAGTCTTGGCGTTGCCCGGCTTCTGGAACTGCACGCTGTTTCTCTGGCCAACGCCCGCTAAGCCATGGAACACGCTCTATGTAGGGCACAAGCCACGCACAAAGGCAGAAGATGACTGGCAAGAGGATGAGCACGTCGTCCACTCTTCCGTAGATGCTCCTGCCGAAGGAAAGATGCGTGAATTTGTAGAAGTAAAGCATCGGATAGTGCGAGATGAAGAAGACCATGCTGTGCTCTCCGATGAAGCAGAGCAAGGGAATTCGGGGCACTTGCAACGTCAACAGCACTCCCGCCAAACCGCAAAGTATCAATGTTGCATTGACAACTGCCATTGCGGCATTGCCCGTGAAGAGGTTTTGGCTCATATTGTAAGTACCGGGAACCATGATACCGAGGACGACGAAGGCAGCCACCATCAGCCACGACACTGCCATCACCTGTTGATTCGAGAAGCGTTGCATCACCCATCGCCACAGTCTGCCGAGATAGAAGAAGTAGCAAGCGATGAATACATTGCCGAGGCTCATGGGAACGTTGTTGCCCGTCTTGAATGCCCAGTAACTGATAGCGGGAAAGAGGAGCGTGAGCCAGCACAGATGCTTTACTTTGTCGATGTACCGCACCATCAGGTAAACGGTGAAAAACGAAAAGAGAAACCAGATGGGGGAATTGCCGTAGAAGCCACTCTTCATCCAGATGTGACTCCATTCAAGCGGCTCGACGAACTTCTTGTAGCGATTGACGAGGGGGAAGTAGAAACTGAAATAGACGACGGCACCTATGATGCCGCTCATCAGATAGGGCACGATGAGACGCTTGCTCCTGTCCTTCAGGTAGTCGAGGTCCGTGCCGCTCGACGTGCCTTTATTGAAGTAGCCGGCCTTGAAGAAGAAGAAACTCATGAAGAAGAAGCTCCAACGCATGACCTCGAGCCACCAGTCGAGTTTGTCCTGACCACAGAAAGCCATGATGTGCAGCGTGACCATTCGGATGATGCAAATGCCGCAAAGGATGTCGAAGGCGTGGTTTCTCTGTTTCATAGCTGTTCCGGGAAAACAAGTTCTTCGGGTCGATGACTGACTTTCATCTCGTCGGGAATGTCCTTGCGAACTGTGCCGTAATGGTTCGTGAGGTAGAGCAGGAGGTCGCGAGGCGCGCTGACTTGCAAAGGACCTAACGCCACGGTTTGTGCTTCGACGATGTCTGCGATGGGCAGATGCTCGCTCTTCGTGATGATATTCTTCACCTCGTCGAGTTGCGAGCCGTTGAACATCGTCTGCACTCTATACATTATATTATATATAGAGCGTTTACTGAAGACGGTAATGAGCAGTCGCGTGAACAGGCAAGGCAGCCAGCCTCGCTTTCTTGGCTCAGGGATGTCGCACTTGCCGCAATGTTTCCATTGCCAAATCTCCTTGGCGATGAAGAGTCCGTTCAGGAAGAAAAGCACCTCGTGCTGCAGTCTCTCGAGCCATCGCTGCCTGGGTATCTTGTCGAAGGGGAATATGTCGACGTAGATTCCCTGGTGCATCTTGATGTGTTTGAACGTGGCTTCCGAGAAGCAGGAGCCGTTCATGCGGATCTTCATGAAGTAGAACGGCGTGTGCGGCTCCGTGTCTGGAGTCTGCAGGAAGAAGCGGTCGCCCATCTCTGCTTGCGCAATCGCGGCAAAACGTTCATAGTCAGGACGCATCATGCCCACATCGACGTCGTCGTCCCAAGGCAGTATCTTCTGCCAGAAGTACGCGCCAACAGCCGTGCCGCCCGTCACGAAGTAACGGATGCCGTGCTTCCTGCAGATGCGATCCAACTCGCTAAGCGTGACATAAAGCGCTTCCTGAAGCTTCTGAAGTTCCTGCTCTTGATAATTCATAACAACTATGAACCATGAATTATAGACTATGAACTAAAGCGGAGCCACCTTCTTCGTTCCCAGTGCATTCATGTATTCCATGACGCCGGAGCCTTCCCAGTTGTCTGTCTTGGCACTGAGATTGTCTATCATACTCACGACGATGGCCTCTTGAGTGCACGGAACGACGGGACTGCCGAACTCCTTCGTGCCATGATGCGCCAGGACACAATGCACGATGCGCTTCGCCTCTTCCTCATCGATTCCCTTGTCTTTCAGTATGTTCTGCAGCCAATGTGCACCGATATAGATGTGGCCGAGCAGATACATATCAGGCTGACTCTCGCCTGTCTTGCTGTATTCGTTCATCTTGCCGCAGTCGTGGAAGAGTATCGCGATGATGCAATGCTCCACCTTCACCTCGTATGGCAGGCAGGGATAGAGTCCCTCGAGCATCTTCAGCATCTGGTGCGTGTGGTTTAGAAGGCCGCCAGGGAAGGCGTGATGCATCGCTGTGGCAGCAGGATAGAGACTGAACGGCTCGTAGAAACGCCCGGAAAACTCTTCGATGATGCTCATCAGAGGCTTGTCCGAGCAATAGCTGAGGAGCTTCTTTACCGTGTCATCCCAGACATCGCGACGTATTGGCCTGGGCAACATATTATAGAGAGGATGGTCGAACAACGGCTCTCCGCCGCACTTCAAGTCGCGGAAGTCGCACGACTTCTTGCCGTCGTTGTCCTTCATGTTATAGAAGAAGACGAGTTGACCGACCTGTGGCTCTGCCGTCGGAGGCATGTCCCAGACAGCCACATTGATGGTCTCGAGGAGGTTTGCCACCTTAAGCGAAGCGTATGGCGAGCCGGTCTTCGTGGTGCCGTTGCTGCGGCTGATGACGAGGTACTCTGTGTTGTTCATCTCTCATTTACCATTTAATCATTTACCATTTACCATTTGTTTGTTTCTTGTTTTTAATGGCGTATTGCTTCGCAAAGTTACAAAATTTCCTTAACTTTGCAGCAGAAAAGGGGAAAAAACATTCTGTGAACCCTGAAATGGTAAATGGTAAATGGTAAAATGGTAAATGAAATTGATGTTTTCTACATGAAACAGGCCCTTGCGGAAGCAAACGAAGCGTACAAGCAAGGCGAGATTCCGATTGGAGCAGTCGTGGTTTGCAGGGAGAGAATTATCGCCAAGAGCCACAACCTGACTGAGTTGCTGCACGATGTGACCGCGCATGCCGAGATGCAGGCTATCACGTCGGCAGCCGAGCACCTTGGCGGCAAGTACCTCAACGACTGCACGCTCTATGTCACAGTCGAGCCTTGCGTGATGTGTGCAGGCGCCCTCGGCTGGTCGCAAATCAGCCGTATCGTCTATGGAGCGCCCGATGAAAAGCGTGGTTTTCAACGCTTTGCGCCCCAAGCCCTGCACCCTCGAACGCAAGTCACGAGTGGCGTCATGGCCGACGAATGCATCGAACTGATGCAGCGCTTCTTCAAGGAAAAACGATAATCATGTGTTATCGGCAAGTTCTTCCCCTCGTTTTTGCCCAATAATATACTGTTTTTTGCCGATACCGGCAAGAAATGATGCAAAAAAGAACGGGGCTGTAGATAAAACATGTCACGCGATGTTTAACATTCCCCCTAAAGGGGGTTAGGGGGTCTCCACGGGATGTTCGAAATTTACCCACGTGATAAATCCATTTTACCCACGTGATATTTGAAATATTACACGTGATATTTTCATTTTACCCACGTGATGTTTTCAAACTATCCGTAGGTCGATTGAAAACCACCCTTGCGACGATGGAGAAATTCCCCCGTCGAGGAGTCATTTCAGGAGTGCCAAATAGGTATCGATAGCCTGCTCGATTTCGCAAAAATCCACGAATTCATCGGCAGAATGACTGCGGCTGCTCTCGCCAGGACCGAGTTTGAAACTGGGGAACGGCATGAGGGCTTGGTCGCTCAAGGTGGGTGAACCGAACGGCTTGCCACCCATCGAGATGATTTTCTGCACGAGGGGGTGGTTCACATCGATGCCTGAGGAACCCAACCTGAAACTGCGCGCCTTGACTTCCGACTTGACATTTTTGCCGATTTCATCGAATAACTCGCGGTTCGTGTAACACTCGTTCGAGCGCACATCCACGGTGAAAGTGCAGACGTCGGGCACGACATTATGCTGCGTGCCTGCGTTCACGATGGTCACAGACATTTTAACCGGGCCGAGCAGGGGCGATACCTTTTCGAACTTATAACGGCGGAACCATTCGATGTCCTCGATGGCATGGTAGATGGCATTGTCGCCTTCGTCGCGGGCAGCGTGTCCCGCCTTGCCGCGAGCCGTGACATCAAGCACCATCAGACCCTTTTCGGCAATGGCTGGTTGCATGCCTGTCGGCTCACCTACGAGTGCGACGTCAATCTTCGGAAGCAGCGGCAGGACACACTCTATGCCGCCTTTCCCGCTCACTTCCTCTTCTGCGCTGGCCAGAAAGACGAGGTTGTAAAGCCCCCTCCCCGCTCCCTCTTTGGGTGAGTGCTTTACCAAATCGGCAAAGACATGCAGCAAACTGACCAGGCTGGCGCCATCGTCGTTCGAGCCAAGCCCGTAGATGCGGCTGGCCTCGCGAGTCGCCCGGAACGGGTTGCGCTGCCAACCGCTGACGGGTTTCACGGTGTCGATGTGGGCATTCAGCAGCAAAGTCGGCTTCGCGGCGTCGAAACTGGGTTGCTCAGACCAGAGATTGTTGCCCATTCGCTTCACCTCGAGTCCGAGTTCGCCCTGCATATAGTCCTGCAGGAGGTCGGCTGCTGCTGCCTCCTCCCTGCTGACGCGAGGCACTTCGATGAGCCTGCAGAGCAACTGCAAAGCCCTGTCTTTCATCTCTTCATTTGCCATTTTACCATTCTTCATTTGCCATTTTACAGCGCAAAGGTACGAAAAATAATAAAATTATGAAGTATGAATTATGAATTATGAATTAAAAGTCGTATCTTTGTGCTATCTAAGCACAAAAGAATATGCAGAATCCCAGTCCACTACCCTCGCTCATCCAGAGCCAAGCTGCTGTCTACGGCAAGCGAGCCGCCATGCTTTATCGCGACGACGAACTGCAGAAGTGGAAGGAGATTTCGTGGGAAGACTATGCACGGACCGTGAGTCGCGTGTCGGCTTCGCTGCTCGAACTGGGCGTCGGCGTACAGGAAAACATCGCTACCTTCTCGCAAAACATGCCGGAATGTATGTACGTGGACTTCGGCGCCTACGGCATCAGAGCCGTCACCATCCCGTTCTATGCGACGGCGAGCGAGACCCAAGTGAAGTACATGGTGAGCGACGCCAAGATTCGTTACATTTTTGTCGGCGAGCAATACCAGTACGACACGGCCTACAGAATACTTAAGATCGAGCACTCCATGCGGAAGCTCATCATCTTCGACCCTGCCGTGGAGAAAGACCCGCAAGACAACGTGAGCCTCTACTTCGAGGAGTTCCTGGCACTTTCCGACGGCAAAGACCATAGCGAAGAGATAAGGAAACTCACCTCTGAAGTGCAGGAAGACGACTTTGCAAACATCCTGTACACCAGCGGAACGACCGGCATCAGCAAAGGTGTCATGCTGACGCACCGGATGTACAACGCTGCTTTCCGCGGCCACGTAGGGGCTTTGCCGCTCTCAGACAAGGACCTCGTCATGAACTTCCTGCCCTTCACGCATGTCTTCGAGCGCGGCTGGTCCTATCTATGCATAAAGACAGGGTGCACGTTGGCAGTAAACCGACGTCCTGCCGACATCCTGCAGAGCCTTCGCGAAGTGCACCCGACGTGTATGTGCGCTGTGCCGAGGTTCTGGGAGAAAGTGTATAGTGGGGTGCAGGAAAAGATGAATGCATCCTCTCCGATACAGAGAAAAATGCTTGAAGACGCGCTTCGCATCGGAAAGGAATACAATGTGAACTACAAGATGCGAGGCCTCGTGCCCCCGCTCGCCCTGAAGATGCGCTATCTCTTCTACGAGAAGACGGTCATCGCCCTGCTTCTGAAGACCTTGGGACTGGAGCGAGGCAACTTCTTCCCCACTGCCGGAGCAGCCATCCCGCCTGTTATCGAGGAGTTTGTTCGCTCGGCAGGCATCCTGATGATTACTGGCTACGGACTCACCGAAAGCACCGCCACCGTGTCCTGCGACCGCTGGAACAAGCCCATTACGCTCGGTTCCATCGGTCGTCCGCTTGATGGCGTGCAGGTGAAGTTCGGGGAAAACAATGAGATTCTGCTCAAGGGAGAAACCATCACGAAAGGCTACTACCGCAAAGCTGAAATAACAGCAATGGCGATTGACAGTGAGGGATGGTTCCACACAGGCGATGCCGGCTACATGAAGAACGGCGAGCTCTTTATGACGGAACGCATCAAGGACCTCTTCAAGACGAGCAACGGCAAGTACATCGCCCCGCAGATGCTGGAATCGAAGTTCTGTGTGGACCGCTACATCGACCAGATTGTCATCATTGCCGACCAGCACAAGTTCGTATCGGCGCTCGTCATTCCAGAGTACAAACTGCTCGAGGACTTGGCAAAGAAAAGGGGTATCGAGTTCAGCAGCCGTGCCGAACTCTGCGACAATCCACAGATAGTGCAGTTTGTTATGGACCGTATCGAGACCATACAGCAGGACTTGGCATCCTACGAGCAAGTGAAGCGCATCACTCTTCTGCCGGAGCCTTTCAGCATGGAGCGCGGCGAACTCACCAACACGCTGAAGGTGAAGCGCCCTGTACTCAACCAGCTTTACAAAGAACAAATCGACAAGATGTACGAAGAATAATGATAACTCAAGACCAACTAAAGGAAGTAAAAGACCGCACCGAGCAGCTGCATCGCTATCTCGACATCGACGGCAAGAAGATACAGTACGAAGAGGAACAGCTCCGCACACAGGCTCCGGGCTTTTGGGACGACCAGAAGCGGGCAGAGGCACAGATGAAACTCGTAAAGGGACTGGAGAAATGGCTCAAGGGATACACGGAGGTCAAGACGCTGGCCGACGAGCTGGAGACTGCTTTCGAGTTCTACAAGGAGGAACTCGTCACGGAGGAAGAGGTGGATGCTATCTATGCGAAAGCCATCACAGCCATAGAAGAACTGGAACTAAAGAATATGCTCCGACGCGAAGAGGACGCGATGGATGCCGTCCTCAAGATTAATTCGGGCGCTGGCGGCACGGAGGCTCAGGACTGGGCGCAGATGTTGATGCGTATGTACATGCGCTACGCTGAGACGCACGGCTACAAATGCGTGGTGAGCAACTTGCTCGACGGCGACGACGCGGGCATTAAATCCTGCACACTTGAAATACAAGGTGAGTTCGCATACGGTTATCTGAAGAGCGAGAACGGCGTTCATCGCCTGGTTCGCGTCTCGCCTTACAATGCTCAGGGAAAGCGCATGACGAGCTTCGCATCCGTATTCGTCACCCCACTCGTCGATGATACAATCGAAGTGAACATCGAGCAGGCACGCATCTCATGGGATACTTTCCGCTCCTCTGGCGCGGGAGGTCAGAACGTCAACAAGGTCGAGTCGGGCGTCAGGCTGCGTTATCAGTACAAAGACCCCTATACTGGCGAGGAAGAGGAAATCTTGATAGAGAACACCGAGACACGCGACCAGCCCAAGAACAAAGAGAATGCGTTGCGATTGCTGCGTTCGATGCTTTACGACAAGGAGTTGAAACATCGCATGGCTGAGCAGGCGAAGGTGGAAGCCGGAAAGAAGAAAATCGAATGGGGAAGCCAGATTCGCAGCTATGTATTCGACGACAGACGCGTCAAAGACCATCGCACCGGCTACCAGACAAGCGACGTTGGCGGTGTGATGGACGGCAAGATAGATGCCTTCATCAAAGCCTACCTCATGGAGTTCGGAGCTGAGTGAAGCGCCCTACCCAATGCGTTGTCTTTAACTTCTCTAACTCCCTTAACTCCTTTAACTCCCCCAAAAATACCATGCCCCTCCAAGAAATAGAACGCAAGTTTCTCGTCGTTGGCGAATTCAAAAGCCAAGCCGTCAGCTCCACACACATCGCCCAGGGCTACATCGCATCGGGCAATGGCCGCACCGTCCGCGTCCGCATCCGAGGCAACAAGGGCTACCTCACCATCAAAGGACCGAGCGACAAGGCGGGACTCGCGCGATTCGAATGGGAGAAGGAGATTCCGTTGGCTGAAGCCGAAGCCCTGATGAGGATTTGCGAGCCGGGTATCATAGAGAAGACGCGTTGGTTGGTGCCTGCCGAAGATGGTCGACACACCTGGGAAGTCGATGTCTTCGAGGGAGACAATGCTGGACTTATTATGGCCGAAATAGAGCTGGAGAGTGAGGACGACGTGTTCAAAAAGCCCGATTTCATCGGTCAAGAAGTCACCGGAGACCGTCGCTACTACAACAGCCACATGCGTCGCTACCCATTCAAACTTTGGGGAAAATAAATCATCGCGAGCTGCAATGAAAAACGCAGCGTGGGATAATTTTAATTATCACGTGGGATAAATGAATTTATCACGTGGAATATTTGAAATATTACGTGGAATAATTTCAAACATCACGTGGAATAATTTCAAACATCACGTGGAATAATTTCAAACATCACGTGGAATAATTTCAATTGACACGTGCCGCCATTTCACCTCACCTGGCAATGTACTTTTTCCCACCCCTGATGTAGATGCCATGCAAGGGTTTTGCGATGCGTTGCCCGACGAGGTTGTAAAAATCGCCCATTTCATCGAGTGAAGCAGCAGGTGCAGTGACGGCATCTTCCGAGCCATCGTTGGCAGTGTAGATGTCGATGCGATGAAGCACTACGCTCTTGCCAATGTTTGTCTGAAACTTCAGGTCCTTAATCTCTGCACCCACAAAGACATCCGGCAGCCGATAGTCTGTGGAGGCCGGGCTGGCAGCGGAATATCCCTTCATCTCCTCGCTATCAAAGACCTTTTGGAGCCCGTCGGCAGTATGAAACTCCAGCTCCGAGTTCTCTTCAATCTTGGATGCATACACCACAACCTTCGAAATGAACTTCTTCTCCGCAAGGGAGATGATGAAGATGCCCTTGCCGTTGGTTGAACCTATGCGTATGCCGCAGCCATTCGTGTTGTAGTAGCTTCTGACTGTGGACGTGTGGAGCGTAAAGAGGTCGGCACCAGCACTACAGAACTTGCTTGGTAAAACGCCCGCGACAGACGTCTTAATCGACATTCCGCTCACCGTTCCGAGATTGAAATCGATGGTATAAACCTCAGCCCGAAGGCTGACGGAGCAAAGCAAAAGCAGCGATGCGATGAGAGTGGTGATGGGTTTCATGGGGTGTTTTTGCTTTATCCAACTTGACTGCCGCCTTTGACGGGGTTGAGCACTGTGGTGACGCTAAGGTCTCCATTGTAGTTGACGGCACTGAGAATCATGCCCTGACTCTCTTCGCCCATCATCTGACGAGGTGCGAAATTAGCGATGAAAAGGACACTTTTCCCTATTAACTGCTCCGGTTCGTACCATTGAGCGATGCCACTAAGAATGGTGCGATCGGTGCCGCTGCCGTCGTCAATGACGAACTTCAGCAGCTTCTTGCTCTTCTTTATCTTCTCGCAACTCTTGACGATACCAACGCGGATGTCAAGTTTCTCGAAGTCCTCGAACGAAACTGTCTGCTTGACGGGGGCTGCCTTGTATGCGGCGGCTTCGTTGGCAGCCAGTGTGTCGGCCAGTTTCTTCTTTTGAGCTGCCACGACATCATCTTCTATCTTAGTGAACAACAGCTCGGGCTTCGGCAACTGCTTGCCGGCAGGCAAGATGTCGGTGCGGCCGAGGTCTTCCCACGAGAAGCTTTCGAGCGCAATCATATCCCTGAGACGCTTGCTGCTGAAGGGCAGGAAGGGCTCGAACGCGATGGCGAGGTTGGCGGTAATCTGCAGGCTGAGATAGATGATGGTCCTCACGCGGTCGGGGTCCGTCTTGATGACTTTCCACGGTTCACAGTCGGCGATATACTTGTTGCCAATGCGTGCCAAGTTCATCGCTTCCTTCTGCGCCTCGCGGAACTTAAAGCCTTCCAGCAGTTGCTCGAGTCGTGACTTCACGTCGCAGAACTCCGACAACGTCTCGCGATCGTAGTCGTTGAGCTCTCCGCACTCAGGCACGCGGCCTTCGTAGTACTTTTGCGTGAGCTGCAGAGCGCGGTTGACGAAGTTGCCATATACTGCCACGAGCTCATTGTTACAACGCGCCTGGAAGTCGTCCCACGTGAAATCATTGTCCTTGGTCTCAGGCGCGTTTGCTGTCAGAACGTAGCGAAGTTCGTCCTGACGACCTGGCAGCTCGTCGAGGTATTCGTTGAGCCAAACCGCATAATTCTTAGATGTAGAGATTTTGTTCCCTTCCAGGTTGAGGAACTCGTTGCTCGGCACGTTGTCGGGAAGGATGTAGTCGCCGTGTGCCTTGAGCATTGCGGGGAACACGATGCAGTGGAACACGATGTTGTCTTTGCCGATGAAATGGACCAATCTGGTCTCCTCGTCCTTCCACCACTTCTCCCACGAGCCCAGTTCAGGGTGCGCATCACAGAGTTCCTTGGTGTTCGAGATGTATCCTATCGGTGCATCGAACCACACGTAAAGCACTTTGCCTTCTGCTCCTTCGATGGGGACGGGAATGCCCCAGTCGAGGTCGCGCGTCACGGCACGCGGCCTGAGTCCGCCGTCGAGCCAGCTCTTGCACTGTCCATAGACGTTCGAGCGCCATTCCTTATGCTCCTCGAGAATCCACTTCTCGAGCCATTGCTGGTCCTTGTCGAGAGGCAGATACCAGTGCTTCGTCGGCTTCTTGACGAGCGGATTGCCTGTCTCAGCGTTGTAGGGGTTGATGAGTTCTTCGGGCGACAGCGTGGCTCCGCACTTCTCGCACTGGTCGCCGTAAGCCTCCGGTGCATGGCAGCGCGGACACTCTCCGCGGATGTTGCGGTCGGTCAGGAAGTGGCCGGTCTGCTCGTCGTAGAACTGCTCGCTCACCTGCTCAATGAACTTCCCCTCGTCGTAGAGTTTGCGGAAGAAGTCGCTCGCCAGTTTGTGATGCGTCTGACTCGTGGTACGGCTATAGACGTCGAACGAAATACCGAACCTCTCAAAGCTGTCCTTGATGAGGTTATGGTAGCGGTCAACGACCTCCTGCACCGTGATGCCCTCCTTGCGGGCACGGATAGTGACAGGCACACCATGTTCGTCCGAGCCTCCGATGAACAGGCACTCGCGGCCCTTCAACCTGAGATAGCGGGCATAGATGTCAGCTGGAACATAGACGCCAGCAAGGTGTCCTATATGTACAGGCCCGTTCGCATAAGGCAAAGCGGACGTAATGGTAGTTCTCTTGAAATGCTTTTCCATGATTTTAAGTCTTATTGGGTGCAAATTTACGACTATTTCCCCTCACTGCCAAACAATCAAGAACCTTTTTTGTTATCCTTTGCCCATTAGACCCATAAAACCCATTAGCCCCATAAAAACAAAGCCCCTCGAGATTCCTCTCGAAGGGCTTCTGCAAAAAAAAACGGCGGCTACCTACTCTCCCACGGGTGTGCAGTACCATCGGCGCGGGCGGGCTTAACTTCTCTGTTCGGAATGGGAAGAGGTGGAACCCCGCCACTATAACCACCTGAAATAATCGACCCCCCATCCCCCTTTA